>VGZN01000904.1 GCA_016872635.1 Planctomycetota bacterium
TCGGTAATTGCAGTTTTTACCGTGAATATGTTTTCCGTTCGTAGGAGCAATACGTCCCCCAATCTCTGGCTGGTCAAGGCAGCAATCCACAGGGGAGAGTTTCTCTTGCCCGGGCTGCCGAGAATTTCGAGGATCAGGTTCGGTGCTACAAAGGCAAAACTGTCCTCCGGTAGCCACGTAAGGGTTCGAGTGGCGCGCGACCCACGCAGAAGCTGTTCCAGCGTTCGGGAGCAGTTCGGGGCCAAGACCTCCGATATTTTCTGCAGTTGTCCTAGGTAAGTCGAAAAAGTTGAGTCCTCCCATCTCCTCTCCCGAGCTAGTTGTGTAAGCTTCTCCGCTAGAGCTGATGGATTTTCGGCCAGTAGCAGTCCCAGTGTTTGCGGTATTGCATCCGTTAGCGGTACTGTGGTTCGAATTTTGTGGTGCATGTCGAGTGCTGCTTTTTCCGAGGTGGTGAAGGATAGGACGTGGGGGAAAAGTGGTCTCAGTGGTTCTATCGGTGGTGATTGAACGTCCGACCGTGGCTTGCGGGTTTGTCGTATGATGGTTGAATTTTGGTTGCGTGTCTCCAATAACTTGGGCTGAAGTAGTTCCGTCGTGTTTGCTGAATATGTTTTGTTCGTCTCCAAAAACTGTGTTTGGGGCGGTTCCGTCGTGTTTGCTAGTGTTCCTAAAGGGTTCATATTTAAGTTCAGTTCTAAGGGCCCCTGCTCGCGGATCGTCGAGGTTGTCGTTGATCGTCGAGGTTCTTGTGTGGGAATGCCGTGTGTTGGTACAGGTAAGTTTTGTTGTGTTGTCGTTTTGGGTAGGTTGGAGGTACATTCTATCGTGTATTTGGAAAGGAAACTGTGCTGGCCGATCGTTGCTCCCACCGCCTGTCGGCCTACCAACGGTGGGTACGCTTTCCCCGATGCGAGGGTTTCCCTTCTTTTTGCGGTTGTGCGCGGTTCTTCGCCATTTCTTGACGAATCAGTTCCTTAACATCCGTTGCGTCTTGGCGCTGTACCGTCACCGTCGGCGCAACAGGGGCTTGAGCAGGTGGTCGGGTAAGCAACGCGTGAGTGAATAGTGCGTTGAGATCCACTCTGCCGGACTCATTGAAGGCCTTGTGGAAAGCCGCCAGGAACGCTGTCTCCGCACCGGGTGGCGCAAGTCGCGACGTCGCCAAAATCGCACCGAGGATTCTTGCTGCCAAACAAAACAGGACCTCGTATTGGAGTTTGGTGGTTCGTGGGTTCGGGAGGATTTCTTGTAGCATTCGACCGTCGAGGTCAAAGTTGGTGCGCGCGCGATAGTCCGTGAAGTTGCAGTTGTGCACCGATATCAACTGCTGCAGCTCCACACCGTATTTTTGGGGATCGGTCTTGTGCGGGCGGAACGGTGCGGGGATGTGTTCCACGGTTTTCGGCACACGCAGACCTGGGCAAAGTGTAATCATCGGAACGTTTGACCCAGCCGCGCGATCGTACTTCGCGTCGGTACTCGACGCCGAAGAGTGTGCCGAAGCAGGTGAATCAGCCCGGTGGCGACGATGCGGCGAGCGCTGACGTGGTGACCGGTTTCGTGGGGAACGATCTCGACGAGGAGAGTCACGCTGGG
>VGZN01000905.1 GCA_016872635.1 Planctomycetota bacterium
CCCCCGTCGGCATCACGCAAGGCAATCATTTCCCGAAATGACATGCTCGATGACTTCTTTTTGCCCCTTTCGAAAACTCGATAAGCCGAATTTGCTCAATGCGGCCGTTAAATCGAGAGTTGCTGGGGATACTGTCATGGAGACGACGGGTTTTTGGCGAAATTGAAAACGCGTAGTGGGCTCAGGTTCCGTAAAAATACGGTTACCAAGGCCCCTGCACCAGCCCCGGCGACGGGTGGCTGGTCTCCGGAACATTCAGAAAAACCGAAAAACCCTCACTCAACTAAGCTAGCGTAATAGGAGCACGTCTCGTACCGAGTTAAACTTGATCGGTACAGCCTTAGATCCATGCACCTAGAAGCTCCCTTCGACCATCTGCGGAAATGAACTCAAGACACTTGGTATTCTGTATCGCTTGGTCCGTTTTTGCCGTCCGCGCACTTTGTGCCCAGGATCCTTTCAGCGATCCCCTAGCAGAAGCGAACGATGCGGCCACAACTGGTAAAGGTGGAAAGGGGAATCAAGCTGCCAGCGGAGATGGATTGAGGGCTAGCGCTCTCGAACGCGATGCGGTTGTCCGGTCGTTGCGGGCCAATCCACCCTCGACTCCGGTCGCACTGGCAAAGGCAGTGCAACTGATGGCGCGAATACAACGATGGGACGAAGTTGCGCTTTGGCTTGATAAATTAGGGCGTGTTCCCATGGATCCGGCGACTGCCGTAGCAGTGTTGGAAGGTGCTGGGAGCAAGACTTGGTTGGACATCGAGAAGAATGCCGATCGATTCAACCAACAGCAGTTGGCGACAGTGGCAAATATTCGCAAATCTGCCGACGATTCGATCCACTCAATATCGACGTTGACTGAAAGCATCAAACTGCTGCAAAGTTCTTCGCAAGCGGACCGGCTTCATGGATTCCAATCGATCAAATCCGCAGGGAACGCCGGCATCACTGCTATCTTGAACGCTGTCATGGCGGAAAAGGGTCTAGTTCCAAACGCGTCGACGGTCGAAGCATATTCGCTGCTGGGTGGTCGAGCTACGCAGGCATGGCAAGCAGCCATGACGACTGTCCATGACGATGCACGTAATCGATTGGTTCAATTAGTCGCTAGAGCACCAAAGCCTGACATGGGATGCGAGTTGCTTGCCGCATTGCATGATCCAGCGATTTCAGAGGTGAATAAAAATGCCATTAAACAATCTCTTTTGGATCGTGCCCAAGCCATCCCTGCTGCGGTTCAAGTGTATCGATACTGCTTGAAGCAGGTTGACAAATCGATCAACAGCTACCGCAATCATTTGATACTTGCCGAACTGGACACTGAGATCGGGTGGTCATTGATGCGGGATGGACATGCGGTCCAGGAGCAAAATGCGACGCCTGCCCAATTATTTCTCGACCGAGCTTCTCAAGCCGGCATCGCCTCGTTGCGGTTGACTGCAACCAGCGATATTGCTTCCGCAAAAGCGGTTGTGGCGCACCTTGAAGCGTCAGCCCGCCGTGGCGAAGTCGATATGACTGGGAACGTCGCTTTTCAGAAAATACTTCCCGAATCCCTTCGTGATAGCCATGAGTTTGCATGCTTGATATCGGAT
>VGZN01000906.1 GCA_016872635.1 Planctomycetota bacterium
GGCCTTCCCGGACGATGCGGATCGGACCTCTCACCATTCAGCTTCGGAGAACAACTCCGAAGAACATGGCCATGGCAGGACGCCTGAGCGGATTGCTGGTTCAGGCTCTTCGTGAATTGGGGCAAGACAACATAACTCCGGAGAGGTGCGACCATTTGAAGCGGACGATCTCCGTTGAAAAGCGGCGCGAGCTTCTCCAAGACTTGCCGTTGGTTCCGACCTGGATGCAGCCCATTTTCCGCGAGCTTGCCGAGGAAGCACGATGAACCTCGGATTCCTGTCATTGCCTGATAGTGAACAACAGCTTTACATCGAGTAGGCCGCGACCAGACGCGGGTTGTCACCCGTGATCCTGGAAAAGGATTTTTGGGTTTGTTGCTGCTTGGGATTCTATTTGAGTCGAGGTTTGCCAAGTGTCTGATATTCAAGGGTGGAACATCACTTTCGAAAGTGCACGGTATTATCAAGCGCTTTTCGGAAGACATTGACCTATCGGTATCGCCGGATTTCCTGAACCTGCCTGAAGTGCGGGAACAAGGCGTAACCAAGCCAATAAATGGATGGCCAGGGCTGAGGCTGCCTGCGGGATTTCCGTCAAAACCCGGATCATGCCTAATCTCGAATCCGTGATGGCGGAGCTGCTTGCAAAGCGTAACATCCATGGTTCGAATACCTATGCGATGCGGTCACGCGGTCGCCTGTCATTTTGTTTCATTATCCTTCGAATCCGTCGGCGGGATTTGAATACCTGAAACGCTCGGTGAAGCTGGAGTTTGGCTCACCTACAGACCAGCAACCTGTTGGTCGGCGTCCAGTTCGTCCTTGGGTAGCTGAGGAGTTCATGATTGCTTTTCCTGACTGGAAATGTGAAGTCATCGCATTGGATGTCGAAACGACTTTTTGTGAAAAAGTGCCGATCCTTCATTCTGAGTTTCATCGTCCTGCCAACAAGCCGACCCCAGAGCGGTTTTCCCGACATTACGCTGATGCGGCGGCGCTGGCCACGCACCCCTTGGGGAGGAGCGCGATGGACCAGCGTGAGCTTTCGCCGGGTGGTGGAATGGAAAACTCGATTCTTTGACAGTTCATGGGCCAATTACGGGGATGCGATACCCGGTTCATTCCGGCTGGTTCCGCCCAACGAACGGTTGCGGGCGCTTGGGCGAGATTATCAAGCCATGCGAGACATGTATCTTGATGAACCTGCCAGCTTTGGCGAAATCATCGATGTATTGGCGGATTTGGAGAGACGAATCAACAAACCGTAATATTGTCGATTAGAAGTTAGGTTGTTTGCGATGTTTTATATGAACGATGTATTCAGGCGCGTATTGGGAAATCATCATTGGGTTTATCACTTGAGTCCGGTTGCCTTGGCTTTTCAGTTTCCTCGCAAGTCTTTTTGTTTATCTTCGCTTCCTGTTCATCGATAATCTGATCTGCCACGGCTTTAGCCAGTATTTCGATGAAGCGGAGCCATGCCTGTCGTACTTTTAAAGGATCCATTTGGTCATCATTTCGTTCGTTCATGTGTATCTCCCAAAATGAAAAACCGCCGGGCGAAAGCCCGGCGGTTGCGTGATGTCAAAAA
>VGZN01000907.1 GCA_016872635.1 Planctomycetota bacterium
TTGACCCCGAATGTCAGTGGTTCGAATCCTACCTATCGTCATCGCAAGTCAAATCGTCATCACGACCCAAGGCTGCCATTCCCCGTAGAGCAGTTGTCCCCCAACTGCACTTACGAGGAACTACAAAACCGTCGTACGATGACTGGGCGTTGTGTCGCGTTCGCCAAAGCAATTGCTGCAGGCCACCATTTCTGGGACCGCCAAAAATGGTGGACCAAGTTGTGCTACCGTGAAGCCCATTGATGGATGGAAGGTAGCGCAGGTTTGCAGAATCCATCCAACAAGTTGGGGGAACTACGACATTGGTTCACATTACCGATGGGAAAAGCCATCAATCTTTGTGAGACGATTTAGGTACAGAGAATGATCAAGCTGGCCCGATTCTTGTCGATTTTTTAAAAGCGGAAATGCGCTAGTAACTTCGGTGCATGCAACGTTACATGCTAGTGCCGTCCGCAGGAACCGGGATAGTAAAGGGACCGCGTGGTATTATATTCCGCGGGCGCGTCCGAGACAGTCAACAAATGCGATGGGATGTAGCTGATGAGATGAATGATCAGGCATCGACTGAAATAGAAACTTTTCGTGCAGTTTCATTGCGGGAATCGTTTTGGACATGGTGTCGTATTGCCGCATTGAGCTTCGGCGGACCCGCGGGACAAATCGCCGTCATGCACCGTATCATTGTCGACGAAAAGAAGTGGATCCGCGAGGACCGCTTCTTGCACGCTCTCAACTACTGCATGCTACTTCCCGGACCGGAAGCCCAGCAGCTTGCGATTTACATCGGATGGCTGATGCACCGAACGACAGGTGGGTTGATGGCGGGCGTGTTGTTCGTGCTGCCTGGCTTTGCCTCGATTCTCGCGTTGAGCATTCTCTATGCTTACTATGAAGACTCGAGCGTCGTAAAGGCGTTGTTTTTCGGACTCAAGCCTGCCGTGATGGCGATTGTTGTTCAAGCGGTCTTTCGGATCGGGAAACGTGTTTTGAAAAACAGCACGATGGTCTCAATAGCGACCATTTCCTTCGTTTTGATATTCTTCTTCGATGTCCCTTTTCCTATGCTGATCGTCGTTGCGGGAATGGTTGGAATACTTGGGAGCAAAATCGCACCAGATCGATTCGATGTCATCAAGGGGCACGGCCAGAGCAACAGCGGGAACTCGCCGTATCTGTCCTCCGATCATTTCGTGACCCAAGGTGGGTTTCGATTATCCCTGATGCGAAGTTTTTACGTCAGCGCAATATGCTTGACGCTTTGGTTCGGTCCGATCGTCGGAATTTGGTTCGTGTTGGGTGTCTCCTCGGTGTACTTTCAAGAGGCCTTGTTTTTCAGCAAAGCAGCCTTGGTAACATTTGGTGGGGCATACTCGGTCTTGGCCTACATTGCTCAGCAGGCGGTGGACAATTACGGTTGGCTGCGTCCCGGTGAGATGCTGGATGGTTTGGGGATGGCAGAAACAACGCCGGGACCACTCATTATGGTCGTGCAATTCGTAGGTTTTATTGGCGCATTTCGCAATCCAGAGCCATTCAGCCCTTTGGTCAGCGCCCTGATTGGATCGATATTGACCACGTGGGT
>VGZN01000908.1 GCA_016872635.1 Planctomycetota bacterium
TTTTCACTGATTGCGTAAAGTAATGCCAGCTTGCGCATCTGCTCGCTAACTCGTCCCCAAACAGTGGTTCCGACGGGATCGTTCTTTCGCTCGGCGCGATTGTATTCGCGCTCGGCCTCCAAACGTGCTTCCACAAGTACATCGCGACCTTCCTCGTCTTGAGTGATAATCGTGGGGATCGGATGCCAGGACTGAAGATTCCCAGTTCCAGGCTTGTAGTCGTTCCACCACCTCGCGGTCGCGATGACGCGTTCCGGGATATCGAGAACCTTCGGCTCTTGTCCCGATCCTCGCTCGCCACACTCCAGGATGATCATCCGAGCAAAGAAGCCGTTGGTAAGCATCCGCTCCGATAATGCCTCGTAGTAGTGGTTGGGAATCGCCGTTCCGTAGACAACGAGGCTCGGTTGATCGATCGCTCCCGGAGCTTCTTTTCCCGCCTTGCGACGCATTGGGTAAACCGAATTCGCAGTCGAATACATCGTCAGGAGGGTCGACATCAGGCTTTCATACCGGCCATCCTTCGAACGGTTCATCGACTGAAGAATCCCATCGATTTCATCAGTTTGGAACAACATGCTCGGAGAGAGATACAGGGCATCTTGGACCCCCTCGCCACTAGAGAATCGCTCGCCGAGGCAACCGGCCGCTCCGATCTCGAAAAGAATTCGGGTGTTGAGCTTCCGAGGCCAATCCTTACCGGCAGCAGAGTGAGCTAAGCCAAGCAGATACAGATTGGTTCGGTTGTCACCTGGGTCCCGAACCTTCCGGCCGGCCAGGAAGGCTTGCAGAGCAAGCGCCCCCGAAAACGCCATCACGTGATTTGGGTACGGAGCGGTTGCAAGACAAAGGTCCATCACCTCGGAGACAAATCCTGGGATTCGCATCAGCTCCAATGGCATCGGGCCTGGGTCTGTCGGCATTTCCACTTTATTGACCTCGATGTCAGGATGATTGACAAATGTTGCAAGAACCGTCGAAACCGGATCGCCCCCGTAACCCTGCTGTCGTAACATCCGAGCTGCCATCTCGAAATCACCACCGAACTCAAGCCAAGCGTAAACCGCAAACGGGCTGTACGCACGATTGGGTTCCAGCGGAGCCGCATTACCACTGAAGACATAGAACGACTTGTCTTTGAGCGAAGCTGACCAGCCGTTGGTTTTTCCTGGCCGACGCCACAGTTCATTCTCGCCGTGTTTCACCAGCGTCCAGCCATGCTTGACCAGTAGTGCTCGAACGTCACCGCGGTTGTTGAAATCATCACCAGGGCGATTCTCAGGGACGAACTGCGAATCGACCGGCACTTCCGCTGTGGGCAAGTACTCGTTGAGTGACCACGCAGTCTCCAAGAGTGTTTCTCGCTCCTGCGGGGTCAGCTCTGGAATCTCGGTTAGCGATCCTTGCTCGATCGTGTACCCAAGCGTCGGAGCACAGAGAAACAGTCCCCCTTCGCCACGAGTCTCGATCAAGGTCACGAGCGCTCCGTCACGAAAACCCATCGCTAGTTTCATGTTACCGTTGATCGGCTCCGAGCAACGATAGATCACGTGCTTGCCACCCGACT
>VGZN01000909.1 GCA_016872635.1 Planctomycetota bacterium
ATCGACCACATCGTAAGGCGGAGCAATGCACTCGGACAACGAGCCGACTTGGGCCAAGTTATATCGTAGGCCGCGAAAGGCGTGGATTTCAGGCATAGCGAAGGCTCACTCGATTTGGCCACCAAGTGGCAGATACGTGCTGTTGCGGGGACAACGATGAAAAACTAGACAACGAAAAACGAGATGACAAAAAACAGCCGAGCATTTACCTCAGCGGAATCAAAGCCCACTGGAATGCAACGGCTTGGGAGCCAAGTTTTTATCCGGCTTTGAGAACATCCGATGATCAAAGCTCCGAACGTTCATCCCTTAAACCTTTTGGTTAAGTACTACAGCTCAACTCAAAACAGCCCAACTGAAAACAATCCAGCTGAAAACAACCCAGTGCAAAGGCCTGCCAAAATGGCACGAGCCCGGCTGAAAACCGGGCTCGTGTTTGCTTTTTGAAGCTACCCCGCTAGGACTCGAACCTAGAATAAAGGAACCAAAATCCCTTGTGTTGCCAATTACACCACGGGGCAATTCGTAACGGTCAGGCGAAGTGTAGCCAGGAGTCCAAATCTCGGCAACTGGAACTCTGGGGGATCTCACCTTCAGGAGGTCAAATGTTTCCTAGAAACTCGACCCGGCAAAGGCTCACGAACCACTTCTCAACCCTGAAATCGCGAGGATTATCGCAATTTCGAGGTTTCTGGCGAGAGGGCCACCATCATCTGCTGGACAGATTGTTGGCGCTTCCTGACGACATAGTATTTTGCAGAGGGAGCCCCCTGGAAACTCGGATTGGAGAGAACCCATTGAAGATTGTCCATGTTCACGGTCTGCCACTCCATGATCCCAACGATCACATCGCCGGGCATCAGCCGTTGCTTCGATGCTGGGCTTCCAGCCCGAATCTCGGTGATTTTCAAGCCACCCGGGTAGTCCTCGCCGGTTCCGGCCACTGCAGATGCAGGGACGGGAACCACACGGATCCCAATCTGCTCCCAAGCCACCCGGCCGACGTTCTGCTCAGTGACCTCGGCCCCAGCCGGACGCAACGCTACGGTGTCCACCACCCGCTGGTTTCCTCGCTCGATCGCTAATTCAACGGTTTCGCCTTTGTGGTGATCGAGCAGAGCTAGCTCCAATTCCAAGCGATTGGTAACAGACTGCCCCGCGATCGACTCGATGACATCGCACATTCGGGCGTTCCGACTCGACGCCTCATCCCCCTTGCCGGAGCGTAGCATCAACTTGGAAACCCCGTGCTCGTACGACCGCACGACATCCAGACCATGAGCCACAGGCTCCCGATGCGATGCCGCCACGAGATCCGCCATGACTTCTAACGCTGAATCGATCGGAATCGCAAATCCAATGCCTTGGGCCCCGACCCGAACCGCGACGTTGATACCGATAACATCCCCATCGAGATTCAGAAGAGGCCCCCCGGAATTCCCTGGGTTAATATCAGCATTCGTCTGGATCAGATTCTTGTATTCTTGTGTTCCATTGACCGGGATATTGCGGTGGAGGGCACTGATGATCCCTTGGGTTACCGTATTCTGATAACCGAATGGATT
>VGZN01000910.1 GCA_016872635.1 Planctomycetota bacterium
CGGCTTAGGTGATTTTTGCCTTGAATGCCACTCCAGCAAGGCAAATCGCAAGGCGTTATTAGAGGAGCTGAAATGGTGCCTTGAGATTCCACCTGAGAGTTATCCAGACCCAAACCCCAAACTCAACGATCTACGGAAGCAACGTCAGGCTTTGAATGATTACGTACGGGTTCTGCATGCGCCGCAGCAACCGATCGGCCTTTCGATGTACGAATTGCATGGCAGCATCGCCAGACTGATGCAGCGAGATATGCTAGGACGGTCACGCGTCAATTTTCCTGAACCGGATAACATATCCCGAGCTGACCTGGATAGCTTGCTTCAAATGATGCGTTTGGCGGATCAACATGCGAATGTCATCTCCGCATTTTATAGTCATCCGTGGAGAGGATGTAAGCTAACAAACCCACCACTGGCACTAAAGCCGGAAATCCAACGCAACTTCACACTCTTGGCAGATTGCTGTCAGCGACTCGCTGACGCGATGCGTCCGTTTGTGAATGATGGCCTTCTACCGAAAAATATCACGCTAGCGCACCTGCCTTCGATCGTAGAAATCATAGAGGTCAACCTCAAGACACCTGCAATCCCTTTATCTTGGTTTACCGCTCCGCGCGACATCGCTAATGCCTTGTTGGACCGTTATCGGTGCTACCAGGTGTTAACAAAAACGCGGCAACGCCTGCCGGAGTACGTCGATAATATTACGTCAATCTTCGAGGCGGAAGAGATCGTCCCTCTGTCCAAGATCGATACTTGTAAATGGTTGCCCAGGCTCACTGCTCAGTTGCCAAACAACTACGAAGCGTGCCTGGAAACATTGGCGATGCACTCACAATCGCTTCGGAGCTTCGAGGGTTTGCTCTCAAGTCTTGATAGCGACCTAAAACGGCTAATAGATGAACTGAAACTGCCAATCAAGCTGGACCTGCCCATTGGAACCATTGGGAAATTGTCGACCGCAGCGCGGCTGGTTTGTACTGATGCACCGTTTCAGCTTAATTGGTTCGACGAGGAAAAAGCCAATGCACTTGTGTATTCAGCACAGCAAGCACTTTCGCACATCGATTCCCTCAAGCAGTTGGAGTCAAGCATTCAAGATCGCATTGAGCCTTCTGCATTGCTTCAGCTTGCGACTGAACTCCCAAATACAGAAGCATTCCAGCAGCATTGGGAATTCGTGCACTCTCACATACCAAGCCACAAACTCCAATCTCTCGATGAATGTGGAAACCAACTTAACCACGATATCGAACTGCTGACCCGAGTTGTTGATGACACCAAAACCTTGTGCGATCGTTTGCATTCCAAAGGAGATTTCGCTCCAACACTTAGTGATATTCGCAGCATTATCCAATCGCTACCTGAAATCTGTCATTTGAACGCCTATCATGGAAGCTGGGGAGACAGTGTTACACGTCAAAATGTCAAACGACAAATCGAAGGTGCGATCCTAGACCTTTCGGAAGCTCAGGATCTTCGCAGCAGCTTGGAGCAAAAGTTTTCTCATCGAGCGTTTGCACCCTCTGCACGCTCCCTCATTGAACGCGGTAAACGCTTCGCTT
>VGZN01000911.1 GCA_016872635.1 Planctomycetota bacterium
CGGAAATCGAATGATTGGAAATCACTCATGAGTCGGGATCCCAAGTGCTTGTGACCCCAAGTGCTTGTGAACCAAGGGTGCCTGGTGGAATTTGGCGGTTACTCCCCCAAATCACCTTGCTCCCATCGACGACCGGGCCCTCGATACAGCTTCGTTGCATCTTGATCGTTCCAGTTTCATCTTTCAAGGGAATAACGCAGGTCATGCAGACACCAATTCCACAGGCCATTGATTCTTCGACTGCGCATTGATGAAGGACTTCAAAATGTTGGGATATCTTGTCTACCGCCTCGAGCATCGCCATCGGTCCGCATGAATAGATAATCTCCGTGTTGTGTTTTTCGATGAGTTGGGGAAGAACATCGGTTACTTTGCCTTTAACGCCCGCGCCGCCATCTTCAGTTGTGAGCGTCATGGTATTGACTGATCGTTTTCCCTCTAATGGGGCATAAATTTTATTCGCATTTGACGCGCCCAAGACGATATCAACTCGGCAACCGCGTTGTTTAAGTACTTCAGCAAGTCCAAAGAGTGGAGCGGATCCATAGCCGCCGCCAACTAGTAGCGCGCTAACTGGCTCGGTGGGGATTCCGAATGAAGTTCCTAATGGACCGACCATATCTACTCGATCGTGGATTGCCCGCTCGCTTAACCAACGGCTACCCGAACCATGGGCTGCCACAACCAATTCGATTGTTCCGCCAAAATTTCCACGATCACTTGCTCTATATATTGCAAAAGCTCTCCGTAGCACCATGGCCGAAGAGTTCCCACCGACAGATATTGCGACGAAGTTTCCGGGTTTGGCATGGAGCGCCATCTCACCAACCGAAAAAACCATATGGTGATATGAACCCACTTTCTTGTTTGACAGAACCTCAACGCTCTTTTGGATAGCTCTCGGATTTATATTCATTTCCGAGTCCAATCCTGAAGTGACTTAGTAGATATGGGGGCACTTTTTAACGCCTTGATTCCCGAGACAGCAGCCTTGAGGCCTGGGATGGTGGTGATACATGGAATACCTCTTGCGACCGCAGAGCTCCTAATAAACCATCCATCCTTCTTTGAATCTCGCCCAAATGGAGTATTTATCACCAGATTGATCTCACCTGTTTCGATTAGGTCAACAGCTGATCTGCCATCGATTCCTGATTTCTCGGAGTGCTTCATGACCAATTCAGTTTCAATGCCTTCATTAGCCAAGATGGATTTTGTGCCGGCTGTTGCATATAGCTTGAACCCTAGTTCGTAAAGTGCTCTGGCGGACTCAACGGCTTGGGTTTTGTCCTTGTCGGCTAGCGAAATGAAGACGCTCCCGCTCTTAGGAAGCGCTCCAAAGGCAGCTATCTGTGATTTCGCAAAAGCGCTTCCAAAGTCTGGTGCGATTCCCATTACCTCGCCCGTTGACTTCATTTCTGGTCCGAGAGTTGAATCGACGTTCTTCCCATCAGAACGTCGGAATCGATTCCAAGGAAGAACTGCTTCCTTCACCGCTATTCCAAAACTGGTTCCGATCGCGGCTTTCGGCAAGATCGCAAGTTCACGCAACTCAGCAATGCTC
>VGZN01000912.1 GCA_016872635.1 Planctomycetota bacterium
GAAGGCAACCATGTCACCAGCATAGTTCACTGTGATGCAGTACCAACTGGATATTTGGGGATGGACTTCGATCCCGAGACGTTGCTTTACCTCGAAGGAGGTCGTCCGTACGACCCGGCCGCAGGGCGATACTTAACGGCCGGTTCGATGGCTTCGGGCACGTACAACATTTATGCCTTCGCCAACAACACCCCCGTCGATCGGAGCGTGCGCGATGTGCGTGGGGCGGGGATGCAAGGCATCGTTGGAGGGAGCCCTATAGGCGCTGCTATTCGTGCCATGGTGGATGGTGTGGTGGATTCGATTTGGTCCACGATCAATAGCTTCAAAGACGGCGCCATTGCCGCTGGTGAACATATTCGGGACTCCTGGTATGAACTTTCAGACGACAACTGGGATGCATTTCAAAGTCGGCAATCCGACTTCTTTCGTAGTTGGGTATCGCGCAGCACATTTCAGCAGGCCCTTGAAGTGTTATGGCTCAAGGAAAAGCATGGGCCAGTAACTACCTTTGCGACCCCCCCATCATGGTTAGAAAGCGAGCGGGCAGCCTTCAAAACCTATTTCGAGACATCGAATGGAACGACGAGTTGGGGTTACGGTGAGCGATTCGCACCCTTGGGCGATGAGATCATCGTAACGGTAGTTTCGTCGGTGACTGGACGACTGATCCCGCCAGGCGCCGCGACACTAGCCCGAAGTTCAAGGTTTTTAATAAAGCACCTCGACGACGTGATTGACGTTGGAGTAGACGGTGGTAGAGTGATTTCAAGGGGTAGTAATGCCCCAAGGAAAGCAGTTACAGGCATGGACAATAGAGGCTTTTCGTCGCTAGCAGAACAAAAGTACGACGCGATCCGGTCACTTCGAATGTCTGATGTCGAAAATGTGGCTACGAATACTGGACTAACAGTTTCAGAAGTGACTACGATGAAGAAGCACCTCTTTTTCGGAAAGCACCAACGATTCGCTCCCGAAGTTGGGGGTGTGGTTCGCAAAAGGTTCGATGCAAATGATGATATTGCTGAAGCATGGCTTAAAGCGCAAAATAGACCTCTCGACGCTCGTCAGCAGCAGTGGTTCCGGCAAATACGAGACCACGAATTGGGAGAAAGATCGTTAATGGGAAGCGGAGTGCCATTCCAAGACGTTAGTGCATGGCAAAGGATTAACGGTCAATGGGAGCACGTGTATCGAGAAGGATTGCGAGGCGCTCACGAATTGGCACCGCGCCCACCAAAATTCTGGCCATTTTTTGAATAGGAAAACGATGATGATTGAGTTGAAAGCGAATCGAGCGAAGATTGGTGCAATTCGTTGTAGTGGCCGAGCAAGCGACGTAACGGGATCATCCGCACCGTTTGCGATCGTTTCTGTCGAGTTGTCAGATGCCAACGATCCTACCGCACCTTTCGAAGTCGCGTATGATGACCCAGAATGCGTGAACCAGGCAGGAGAAAAATATGCGGATGTCGAGGAAGAGAAATACTTTATTGCTGGTGCGGCACGTGGAGTTAAGGATGCAGCAGGCCACTATGAATCGCTTGGGGTCGGAC
>VGZN01000913.1 GCA_016872635.1 Planctomycetota bacterium
TGCTCTCAGGTTGAACTTTGAACCTGACTCGTGCACCCACCAAGTCATTCCGGTTGCCGGTTCGTGAGCGGTTAACCGCCCTTGGAAGGCGCATGCGGTGTCGATGCAAATGACATGGCCCCAATGCCTAACAGCTAGTGCTGCGGTGTGTCCGACCACAACCAGCTTTCCCGAGCAGTGCGGAACCGGAGGGTGGCTATCGATGGAAGTCCATCGAAGTAATCGAGATGTTTGCTTGTTCATTTCGATAAATGGGTCGTAACACGCATGCGTGAAGATACATTGGTCGGTTTCATAGAATGGCATGCATCGATTTAGAAACTCCCAGTGTTCATCGGGGACAAACGAAAGATTGCTCCCGTGGAACCATGCGTCGTCCGTGTATGAGGCGAGCGTTTGATCACCTCCGTCGTAAAGGAACCGATCCAATGCGTATTTGTCTCGCCGAGCGTCGAGCATCATCTCGTCATGATTGCCGAGAATCGGAAAGACTCGGCACTGCTCACCGAGTTGAATCAGCGTTTGTATTACACCGTAAGCATCAGGTCCGCGGTTCACGTAATCACCAAGCGGAATAATGGTGTCTTCCATTTGAGGCTGAATCTCGTCGATCAAGCGTCGCAACGCGTCAGCGTGACCGTGGATGTCGCCAATCGCAATGGTGCGCCCCACTCTCGTTTGCTTTGTCGGTTCGTCAAGCGACATGTGAATTGCGCGTCCTTAGAGGTTAATCGGTTGGCCATCCGTCGCGACGAACACGTTGTCAAAGTGCTCGCGAAACTTCTCCGGCTCAAAAGTATGAATCGGGATGATTGTTTTTGCGTTGATCGCACGGGTAAATTTGACAATATCAGCTGAGAGAGCATGCCCGCTCGTGTGCGCGTGGACGATTCGTCCGTTGGTAGCGGCAAAAGCAGATTCAACCTTCTGCCATTTGTCTTGGCGACTATAACCTTGCCACTTGGAATAAATGCACAACGCGTCATTGGGCAGGAATCCGGCAAAATCCTCCAGCATGCTTTCACGAAACACCATCAAATGCGATTCTGGCGTTTCCAGGATCTCATCCATTTGGATTTCGACGTAGCGAAACATGTCGTGAACTTTGGTCGGGCCTCTTTGTTCAATCTTCCTCTGTTCTGACAATGGGTAGTAAACTCTTCCGAACCCGCTACTCAACGGGTTTTCAAGTCTGGCGTCATAGCTCGCCATGTGAAGTGTAAACGCGGTGTACACGTCCGCGACGAAAGTTCGCCCTGTCTCTTTGGCCGCATGAATGAACGCGCGTAATCGGTCCATATGTTGCGGCGAGAAGGCAGCTAAAACCAACCCGAGGGCGTCTTTAACATGGCAGGTGATTTGTATTTCCAGTTCAGCTTCGCTGGTTGCGTTTCCATCATCTAAGCCGAAGTGAGTTCCCTCCACGATTAAGGCGTCGAGACTTGACCCTCGCAGCGTCTCGATGATGCTTTCATGTTCGTCAGGGCGGTTGCCGTGCAATCGCAAGTCACCGGTGTAGAGCAATCGCTTCCCAGCGGCCTCGATCAAGAAAGCTA
>VGZN01000914.1 GCA_016872635.1 Planctomycetota bacterium
ATTCTCGAAAGTCATCCGGCGAATACGTGGGCTGTAGACCTAGGAGAGGGGTGGAATGAATTTCTAGCGTCGGTTTCAAAAAACTCGCGCAAGACTTTCCGGAAGCGGGCAGAGGAGTTGGGGCATGTGCGAGTCTGTTGGGTCAACGACGCTAGAGACTTTGACGAGTTTCTCCCAGTGTTGATAGATCTACATCAACGCCGTCGGCAATCGTTGGGTGATCCAGGTTGTTTCGCGGATCCTCGCTTCGAGTCCTTTCTCCGAGAGGTTGCAGCAGGATTGATTGCGAGGAATCAGTTACAAGCTTTTACACTCTGCATGAACGAAATCCCGATCGCAGCGGAGATTGGATTTCGTTCTCGAAATAGATGGTTCTGCTATCAATCCGGAATTGATCCCGACTATCTGGAGCACGGGCCAGGAAAGCTTGCGAATGTGTTGATCCTCCGTGATGCGGAAAAGTTTGGGATTCGATACGTCGATTTCCTCCGGGGCGACGAACCGTATAAGCAGCTTCTCAAGGCCAATCCGACTCCGATTCAAGATTGGACGTTTACCCGACCCGATTTTGACGGGATAGCACGGCATTTCTGGATGAGTTCTCGCGACACGGTAAGGTACTTCGCGAAACATGTGATTGGAAAGGCGTTATAACGTATATGAGAAGCTCACGTGATTGCATGCGTGAACTTCCGAGATCACCTTTCGTATCATGCATCTACCGTCAGAGACCTTAATTGATTGAGACGCGTGAGCACCTCCTCGACCGATGCCGGGCGGGAGGATTTGTCTTTTTCAAGCATGCTCATCACGAAATCGGAGATCGCTTGTGGGGTTCCGGAAAGTGAGCTGGGTGCAACCGGATTGTACGATAGGGTTGGAAATTCTTCAGGTTGATCCTTGGTAGAAAACGGCTGCTGCCCACAGAGCATCCAGTATAGGATGCAGCCTAAACTGAAAATATCGCATCGTACATCGATGGATTCTTCGCCACGAACTTGTTCTGGAGCCATGAATGATGGCGTTCCAATCACACCCCCGCTGCGAGTAATTCCCGTGGCATTACCGCTTTGTTTTGTGATCGCACGCACCACGCCAAAATCCAAAAGTTTTACCCGGTCCGAGGGGGACTCTAACCAAACGTTGCCTGGTTTAAGATCGCGGTGGATATAACCGGCTCCGTGGAGGGCTTGCACGCCATAAGCGATTTCGGTTCCGATACGGATCACTTCCGGCAACAACATTCGTGCGCCGTGGTTGAGTTTTTCTTCGAGCGTCATTCCTTGGAGGCATTCCATAACCATGAATGGAAGATCACCGATGGCTCCGATATCGAAAACCGTTGCAACCTGCGGGCAGTCAATAGCCACCATCGCTTTTGCTTCGCGAAGGAAGCGAAGGCGAATTGACTCATTGCTGAGAAGCGAAGGACGCAACAACTTGACGGCAACAGTGCGACCTAGACGGGTGTCTTCTGCTTGGTAAACAATACCCATCCCTCCCGCACCGAGTAACCGAACCACTCGGAAGTGATTGATCAT
>VGZN01000915.1 GCA_016872635.1 Planctomycetota bacterium
GGATTTTAGGATTGGGATCTGCTTTACTCCGCTCACGCCTTATGGTAAATTTGGGCTTGCTTGGGTTATGGTAAACTCAGTCGAATATAAGTTATCCACCAAACTGCCAGCGAAACTTCATCTGTATTGGATGCTTGTCTACCCTAGGTCGGCTACGGCGATTCCAACTACCACCACCAGCTTGCCCGATCAGTTTTGCACCGCTGGCTCGCAACGATGCGCCGCCTTCCTCCTCTAACGTGTATGTCACCATCTTTTTGTATCCCATCGCTTTTGCTGCTCTCCATGCTGCACCGTAGAGCATCGAACATGCGTTCTTTTCACCCGTTGTGCAGCATCGCGTGACTTCGCATGTCCACCCGTCATCCAAAATCCTTGACACTGGTCTACCAACAATCACGACTCCGCATGGCGTATCTGATCCATCCACCGCACACCCAATAGCAAACAAACCTCCTTGCGGCGGTTTATTATGCCGGTGGTGGTGCCTTACGAACGCCATCGCTTCTTTCAGTGTTAATGGATGAATGGATAACAATTGGATGAACCCAAGTGCTCGTTAGTGTCTTCTGTCATTGTTACTCTCTTTCTCGCACTGGGTTATCATGTGCGTTCTGCGGCTTACTCCGCGGCGAAGAGTGCGAGAGATACTGCATGCGAATTCGAACACAAACAGAAAACCCACCTGCGGCGGTCGGCCGGCATCGCTTCAGCCTACGCATTCTTTTACTCGTCGTTACAGGATTCGCGATCCTCTTCGCATATCTCTCGTACTACCGCTCAACCCAAGCATCTGTCGATTATACGTTCTTGGCGGTGGAATCCACGGATCTCGATTCACTTGCCTTGAACCTAAATGACGTACTTGGTTCCCCATACAAATGGACTCATCTTGATGACAGCGATGTGAAAACATTGCTGCTCGGGAGTAGGTTAGTGTCAGCGGACATCCTTCAAAAGCAAGCATCGGTCCACAGCTGGCCAATGCAAGCCCACACAAGCACTTGGACACGACCTGTTTTTCTTGAAGTGAACGATCCGCGTCAGGGTGAACATCCTGCTAAACTGGTGGAGTTTGAGTCGGCGGCATTTGGCGGCTTTCTTGGCGTCCGGCTGGCCGGTAGACGCCTGCAGTTCCGGGTTGAGGCGAAGGTTGATTACAATCGCCCCGACGACGACGTTGAACCAAAGGACATGAACCATCCGATGGACAGGATACAGGGAACGCTCTTCTATGAGGGCCAAGCTCCGGAGCATGCACTAATGTTTGCTGCACCATTGGACGACCACACGTACCACGTCGTATTGTTTACTGTCAAACGATAGGAAGACATTCAGCGCTGCAGCGCCACAGAACTAGCGGATGGACCGAAGCGGCGGTCGCGGTCCTCGATGATGGTTGGATGTTCGGCCGCCGCTCGGTCATCCTGGTCGTTCTGGCTTCGAAGATCGCCAGTATTCGGTTGGGATCCGCGACGGCACGTTCGAACAAATCGATTGGAGGCTTAGTCATGACCGACGAACATCGAGAGTTCCT
>VGZN01000916.1 GCA_016872635.1 Planctomycetota bacterium
GATGGCGCCGCCATCGCAAAGCTGGTGAGGGTACACAACGATGCTGGGGACTAACCTGTGCATCGCGGTGCAAAATGCCGGATCGCTTGTCAGGGGAGATCCCAGAAGAGATCGCGCCCTTTGCTTGATTTCGGCGAGTGTTGGTAGCGCAAGCGGTTGATCCTTATCGTCATTCATCCTCGAGAGACGGAACTGGGTTGCTCTTAGCTTGGCGTCCAATTCATCGAGCCGTTTCCTGAAATCGTCGTTCAGACCGATTTGGGTAATAGCATCGACGATATTGGCTTTCTGTTTTTCCAATTGCCTCAATTCATCGGTAACCTTCCGGATCTCGCTTTCACGATTGGAAGATCTTGCCTTGATCCTTTCATGCACCTTGCTCATCAGCGTCTCATCGAAACCGTCCAGCGATGCGATTTTTTCCAGGGTAGCCTGGAGAATACGCTGACCGGCATCGTGGCCATCAAATGTTGCACCGTTCCAGCACCGGTACTCATGGCATCCACGGCACATCATGTGCTCGGTTACTCCATGTCCGCCCCAGTAATAGATCCGGTTGCAGACTCCGCAAGTGAGGTGCTGCCCGGGCCAGACGGTTCGCTTCTTCGGCATTCCTTTCCTTGGATCCTGATTGTTCACGGGCTTGCGGCCCATGCCCTTGTTTCTCTCACGAATGAGAGCGTTGACCTCGTCCCACAGATCGGGCGGGACATGCGCCAGATGGGGGCAGTCGATCAGGACCGGACCGTCCGGATTTTTGACCGAGACCCGCCTTCCTGTTTCATGGTGCTTGATGGATTTCTTGAAGCCACGCCCTGGCATTCCCTTAAGGAGCGGGTTCATCGTCAGGCGCCTGACCGTGGTGCCGTCCCATTTTGTTCTTGAACGGGCATAAGGGCCCACGGGGACATTGTTTTGATTCAGCCAGTCGGCGACGGCACAATAACTTTGCCCCTCCTTGAGCATCCCGAACCAAGTAATGAAAATCACGGTGACTGATTCATCTTTTTTCCAATCCCAGTAGGATTTGGCATTGTCGGCAACGATGTAGCCAAAGATCTCCCGAGCCATGGCTTGGCCATGCTTGCGAAAACGATTCATCAACTTGTGTTTGAGGCGCTTTGATGTGTGGACATTGTGGCCGACATGGTCTCGGCATGCCGAGATCACATCCTCCTCCCAAGCCTCGTCTGCGGTATCGATGCCATCGTTGGGAACGATCACGCGTGTTCCATGATCAACCGCCAGGCCACAAATCCATGATGCTTCCGTTCCGCGCACAATCCTGCCCAAATCTTCCGCCACCAAGAGATCGAGTTCACGGCTGCGAATCATGGATTCGATATTGTGCAATTCGGGTCTGTCGAGGCGCTCGCCCTTGCCGGTAGTGGAGATGACACGATATTCAACCGCGCCGGAGTAGATCTCTGCGACCTCGGCTTTCGCATGGTCAACCTGGTCATCCAGGCTCATTTCGCGCTGGTTTTGTCCGCCACTGATGCGGGCGACGATGCCCACGACCAGAGTGTGG
>VGZN01000917.1 GCA_016872635.1 Planctomycetota bacterium
GAACGGGCACAACCGCAGCCAGATCCTCCGCAGGATCCCGGGCTTGACCATTCCCGGGTGGACGTACATGCCCGTGCGCCAGCCGTTCATTTCCCGTCCGCCGGGATGCCGAATCCCTTGGTGCCCGCGACCATCCGCGGATTGGTGATTTTGAGCTGATGATAAAGCGAATCGACGATTCCCGCACAAAACATAGCGAACTCTACCGCTTTTTTCCTGCCCTCGGGGGTGGGATCCTCGAGCAATCTTTTCAATTTTTGCGAATGCGCCTGATCGAACGTAACGCCCGACTTCATGTGCCCACTCACAGAATCCTCCGAACCAGCTCCTCGCGGATGTGCGAGGCGTAGAGACTTTCCGCTTCATTGCCTTTGCCAAACTCGCTGTACACTTTTTTGCGGTCGTCGCCGATCGTGTATTTAGGCGGTCGTGTGGAAGTCAGTTGACTCAGTTTTTCCCGGAGTGCCGGGGTTTTCATTTGGTTCACCTTCATGTTTTTCTCCTTCCTTGACCGCGTCCCGGAGGCGCTGCATCAGTTGACGCAACTCGCGGATCGTTTTTCTTTGCTGCATTTCGACCATGATCTCAATCAGATTCATCGTCGTCTCCCCGGTAAGACTTCCAGATCGCAAAAAGGGTCATCGCCAGCGCGGTCAGCATATAGATCAGGATCACCGCGCCGACAAAATTCATGATCTGCTCGATCATCGGCTTTCCAAGATAAGTTTTCTAACCCGTTCTTCACGCGAATTCCGTTCCTTTTCAAGTTCCTCCTTGGTTTGGTTTTTATTAAAAAAATCGATTCTGTCCCACAACGCCGACATAAGTTCATCTTTTTTGCTAAATTCCACGCAAACCGACGAAAAGCCGTTGTAACCATTTTTATGCACCCACTTCGATTTCGCCGAAACCTCGCCAAAGGACTCAAACACCTCAAACTGCCAATAACTGCCAGTAAAAAACTTGGTGAAATAAAATTTCATTTTTTCCGCCACCGCGCTGCCCGCGCCTTCGCCATGTTCGCCCGGGACGCCATACGCTTGCGTTTCGAGCGGGATCTCCCGCCCC
Source organism: Planctomycetota bacterium (assembly GCA_016872635.1). Classification (GTDB taxonomy): domain Bacteria; phylum Planctomycetota; class Planctomycetia; order Pirellulales; family Pirellulaceae; genus JBKCUI01. Next base: position 1,069 of record VGZN01000917.1, read on the forward strand.
GGCGCCCGGCATTTTCAAAAAAACTAAACGTGAGTCTTTTCATAGGTCTCCGTCAAAAAGTTGAGCCGATAGCCCGCCCCGGTGAGCCGATCGAACTGGGCTTCATTGTAGCGTGTCAGCATCGACGCCAGTCGGAGGCTGCTGCGCGGTTCGCCCGGGATAAACGCCAGCATCAGGGGAAGCTGGCGGAGCGGATCCCGCGAGGCAGCGAGAGCGATCTGGTGCATCCGGGTCTCGGGTGTGTTCATCTCGCTCTCGCTGCTCACAGGTTGGATCATGTGGAAGCCCGTTATTGTGTCAAGCGAGCAGCCCAATGATCCGATTCGCTTCCTCCCAAAGGGCGATGTTCACGTTCGCCAGCCTGTCGAACGCGGACACCCTGCGAAAGGCGATCCGTTTCCCGGTTTCCTCGTCCACCTTGCCGGGCTGGAACGGGCGCAGGATGTTTTCCTGCACGCGATT
>VGZN01000918.1 GCA_016872635.1 Planctomycetota bacterium
GGGTTCGCTTCGAGGCCTTGCATGCAGAACTCGATGAATGCGCTGACTCCATTGGAAAGCAGCATGATGCTTTCAAGTATCGCATGCCCCATGACTGGCATCATGATATTCAATTGGAAATTACCCCCTGCGGCGCCTGAGAGGGTCATCGTACTATCATTTCCGATCACACGTGCTGTCAATTGCATCATGCTTTCACACATGACCGGATTGACTTTGCCTGGCATGATCGAGGATCCGGGTTGGCGATCTGGAAGGATGACTTCAAAGAAGCCACATCGTGGCCCTGAGCCTAACCAACGGATGTTGTTGGCGATGTTGAACAAGGTCATCGCGATGGTTTTGATCTGTCCGTGGGACTCGACGAGACCGTCGCGTTGTGCGTTCGCTTCGAAGTGATCTGCTGCTTCGACGAATGGAATCGCAGTTTGCTGTGCCAGATGGACGCTGACACGATGGCCGAACTCAGGATGGGTATTGATTCCGCTACCAACTGCGGTGCCTCCGACCGGTAATTCATAAACCGCGGCAGCGGCCGTCTTGGCCCTCTCGATCGAGAGAGCAATCTGTCGCGCGAATCCCCCGAACTCTTGGCCGAGGCGAAGTGGGGTTGCGTCCATCAAGTGCGTTCGACCGATCTTGATAATCTTATCCCACTCTTTGACCTTGTCGGCCAAAATTTGATGCAACCGTTGGAGTTGTGGAATGAGTCTGTGATGGATTTCGCAAGCTGTTGCCACATGGATCGCGGTAGGAAATGTGTCGTTCGTGCTTTGACCCATGTTGACGTGATCGTTGGGGTGAATGGGTTTCGATTTCGAAAATCGGTCACCCCCGAGGATCTCGATGGCTCGGTTGGAGATAACCTCGTTGATATTCATGTTGCTCGAGGTGCCAGATCCTGTTTGGAAAACATCGACTGGAAATTGATTGTCCATTTTTCCATCGATGATCTCCTGGCACGCTTGGTACATGGCTTTCACTTGCTCCGGTTGCATTGGGTTCTTCCCCGAACCGGTGAGTTTGCCTAGATCGTTGTTTGCAGCGGCGCATGCCAGTTTCACACGAGCCATGGCTCGGACGAGCGGGGTCGGTAGAGGCCAACCGGAGATGGGGAAATTCTCGACGGCGCGTTGTGTTTGGGCGCTGTAGTAGGCATTTGCGGGAACGAGGACTTCGCCCATGGAGTCAACTTCGGTGCGGAATTCGGACATGGCTTGTAGTTCCTGAGTCAAGAATTAGTAAGTGTTGAGTTGAGGGTGATGAGCGTGAACGAAGGGAAAGAAACGCTGATTTTATAGCAAGGATTCCAATTTCTGCCATTCAGATCAGGGGCTGGGCATCTCGACGTCCGGCCGGTTTGGAGTGGGCGAGAGAAGTGAGGCGAGGCTTCATTGCTTGATCGAGCCGGGGGATGGTGGGGTGATGTTCGCTGCCGACTTCTCAAAAAATCGGTTTTTCCCCTAGTCAAATCGGGGGCCACCGTTAGGATCGAAGGATCAAAATAGATAAACTTGGAAAGCAAGGT
>VGZN01000919.1 GCA_016872635.1 Planctomycetota bacterium
CACATCATCTCCCTCTTGGAAGGAAGAAAGTTCGTCGATGGAATCCTGCAGGATGCCGCCTAATTCAAAATCCCAAAACACAACATTTGACAATACCTCGTTGTTCACCAGTTCCAATACGACGCCCCCCTTCCATGCCTTGGTAGCGAAGTCGTAATTGTGAAAATCCACCTCCAAAAGCCGTGCTGACAGGAATTGGATTCCTTTGCCGTGAATGGTGCGGACATTCTTTATCTGCGTGTGCATTTCCAGCGTATCGTTCGGCTTTTTGAGAGAAACCTTTGGAGCAGCAGCCTTGGTGATCCGAGCGGAGATCGTGGCTTCTTTGGTCAAAAAGACAATGTAATCACTGCCATATCCGTTTTGCCCCGAAAGAGTTGCGCGTTCACTGAACTCGATACGATTACCGTTCATGTAAATCACGGTTCGCGGAATGATTGCAATCGATAAATCCTTGTGAAGAAATTCAAGGCTGGGTCTCGATTCCACCTCACTCTTTTTGACCGGATCTTCCCTTAGGTTGCTGATTTTTCGAAATCTCGCCACTTCGTCAACAATTTCCTTCCTGAAGCGGATGGTGGCCCCACCGTCTGGAAAAACAAATGGATCAGCTATTGTGACGTTCGCATCGATCTTTTTACCCGTATTTCGCTTATTCGTCGTAGGCTCTTTTTTAGGCAGGTTGGGTTGTCGCGCAACCCGGTTGCGGGCCTGGTTATCCCCTTCAACCAACATCACGACTCGGAACCCTCGCTCCTCTCGGCGAATCGTTGCGGGATTAATACGACCAAATCCCTCGGCGGGTATTCCATCAACCCGAAGGGACGACCAGCATGAAGTATCCGGATTGTGAAAGGAACCTCCACGATACAAAGGAAGCCAACCATTTGCCCGCTCCACCCGATCGCCAAGCTTTGAGCTAACCTTGTACCAGTCGGCACAAAACTCAGAGACATTTCCATGCATGTCGTACAATCCCCACGCATTTGGCTTCTTCTGCCATACCTCGTGCGTTCGGTCGGAACTGTTTTTTGCATACCATGCATAGTCGCCTAGCAAACCTACTTCGTCACCGAATGTAAATTGGGTCGTGCTTCCCGCTCGGCACGCATACTCCCACTCCGTCTCCGAGGGCAATCGATAGACACGACCCGAATTTTTTTCGTGTGGATCGCTGGAAAGTCGTTTGCAGAACTCCGAGGCATCATTCCAAGAAACATTTTCAACAGGCTACTCACCACTCCAATGCTTTACCCTATTACCTTGACAGTGGCTAGGGTTCTCCCCCATGACCTTTTGGTATTGAGACTGAGTAATTTCGTACACCCCGAGATAAAAGTCATTTTCGATCTTTTTTTCGGCAAAGCGTTCGTTGGCGGATCCCATCTTGAACGTGCCGTTAGGAATACGAACAAATCGCATACACAGGCTATTTGTAATCGCAGTCTTTGGTCCCTGTGAAAAAACGCTGGTACTCCAGCAACTCGCGAGCACTGAAAAAACCACGACACCAACAGTCCATCG
>VGZN01000920.1 GCA_016872635.1 Planctomycetota bacterium
CGGGGTTGCCAAGCGCCGAATAAAAATCCTCGCCCGTCCTATCCACGCCGCCGAACCAATCATTAAAGCATTGGTTCGCCCAAACAATAGCGAGGTCCGGGCTCAAAACAGCTACCCCATCGGGTAAGCAGTTGAGAACATCGTCGGCTGCTATGCCTGCAACGCTGATTTTTGCCACCAAAACCTCCCGACCCCATTCCTTGCTCCCCGGCAATCCATCACTTCAGTCCGGGAACGCGATGCGAGTCTTTTTTGCACTTCGCCGCGACACTATCTATTTCTAAGGTAAATATAGGTAACAAACCAAATGGTTCAACCGTTTCATGGTTGAGATCCGTCGGTGAATCCTCAAAAAACGATGTCGCGGACCCGTCGCCGATACCTTAGAGATACTGCTGCATGCCAAGTTCCGTCAATTGCTTGACCACTTCGCGAACTCGCTCCTCCTCCGATTTCGGAGCGACCAACGTTGCATCGGGGGTATGCACGACTATGGTGTCGTTCATTCCGATGGTAACGACCAAGTGATCGGACTCGGTGCGAACAATCATGTTGGTTGACTCGATACCAAGAAAGGGACCTTCGGTTGCATTTCCCTGCGAATCGGGCGTGATCAATCGAGCGATTGCTTGCCAACTGCCGACGTCATCCCACGTGAAGGGTGCCTCAACTACTGCGACGTGCGAGTAACGTTCCATCACAGCAAAGTCAATCGACTTGCCCTTAATAGGCTCAAAGTGCTCAACAAAGCTCCGTTGGAAGTGAGGCGTTCCAATCGAGGCAGCGATCTTTTGGATCGCTTCGTGGATCTCTGGCTCAAATCTCGCAAGTGCATCGAGGATCGTTTTCGCCTTCCAAAGGAAGATCCCGCTGTTCCAGTAGAACGAACCCGCGTTCAAATACCCCTCGGCAGTCGCTCGATCGGGCTTTTCCCGGAACCGTTCCACCGTGAACGCTGCAATGCCTGGCTCCGAAGGGAGCGGATTCCCTCGTTGGATATACCCAAACGATTCGGCGGGATAATTGGGACGAATACCAAAGGTAACAATCCTTTCAGGATCATCCTGGATCAGTTTCACTCCAGCCCGGATCGCCCGGTGAAATTCGGCTTTGGGCTCAATCACGTGGTCAGACGGCATGACAATCATGATGCCATCTGCGTCGGCCGCCATCACCAACGATGCCGCGACACCAATACACGGCGCCGTGTCTCGCTTGAAAGGCTCGCCGATGATATGCTCCAGCGGCAAGCTCGGGAGTTGGGTCACCACCGCCTCCGAAAGCTGCTGGTTGGTCGCGACGAGGACTTGCTCGCTTGAAACCAGTCCGGCAAGTCGATCGAAGGTGGTTTGCAGCATCGAACGGGGCCCCCCCATCCGAAGCAATTGCTTGGGCTTGATCTGCCGACTCGCAGGCCAAAACCGTGTTCCCGACCCTCCGGCCATGATTACCGCATGAAGCATTGCCGTGTTGTCTCCCAACTAAAAATGGAACGTTCGATCATTAAGCAAAATAGGTATCGG
>VGZN01000921.1 GCA_016872635.1 Planctomycetota bacterium
GCCAAGCTCTCCTTCAGGCCACATACACTTGAAAACAGATACCGTTCGCACCTGGGTAAGCGTATTCGTTGTAGCGATGATAACCTTTCTATTGGTCTATCACTTCAGCGGATTGGCCCAATTTCAAACCGCTCGCTTCGCCCGCCTTGGGAACGGTCCATTTGAAATACTGCTATCACCGATATTGAAGCCAGGAGCTTTCCTCGAGCTACTCTTTCGGGAACGCAATTTGGCGTTTCTCGCCTTTCTTTTAGCTCCATTCTTTCCATGCATCTCACGCCGTTTTTTTTGGACGCTTCTCGCGATCAGTGTGCCGATGGCTGTTCTATTGCTTTGGGAGCATATGCCCGCTCAATGCCTAGCCTTCCAATACGCGAGTTGCCTACTTCCAATCCTTTTCGCTGGAGCTATCGAAAGTTCATCATCCCGGCAATCATCCCCCTCGGGGATAGCGATCTCGCAAGCCTGGGTTTGCTTTGCAACATCGTTCGTCCTGGCGATATTCGTCGGACAAATGCCATGGAGCCTCGACAGCCTCATCGACGTCAAGACAAAAACGTACGGACTCGACGGAGAGTCACGCCGACAATTAGGAGATGATGACAATGAGTGGATTCACGCAACCATCGAACGAATCCGCACACGTGGACGGATCGCTGATTCCCAAGCGGTGCCGCTCGAAGAACTCCGAGTCCTAGCGACCGGTCGGATCGCCGCTCACTTCCTGGGGGCCAAAGATATTGAAACGGTGGGGCAATTCTGGCAACGCTATCGCGATCTCAAGCAACTCGACACCAACCGCTCATCTCCGATCGGACGATACGACGTCATCGTGCTGGATCATCGTGAAAACTTCCAACAATCGAGCGATGAAGTCGCAAGGATCAAGGTGGAAGCCTCAGCGCGTGGCTACACTGTGACCGAGTCAAAGCATAGCATCGACATTCTTTGCAAAGCTATTGAACGCTAAATCGTCCGAGAAAGGCCATAGCCCCCTGCTCGGCAATAGCAGCGATCAATCGACACCTGAGGCACTTATCTCGGACTTCGGAAATCGGACAAGCTAACCGAGTTCGCAAGTCCTTCGGCCACTTGGTTGATCACTTGGTCCAATTCATTTTGAGTTGGACTCGAGATCGGTGGAACGGCCGAACTACTCGTTATCAAATTCGAGGTATCGCGAAACTGAGAGATCGCAGAATCGACACTCGTCGTAGACATCGAGTTCACCACCGATGCAGAGCGGCCTTCTCCTTCACCCGATCCACTGCTGGACGAGGACGAACTTGAGTTTGCAGAAGGAACTGGCGTGAAGGTCAAATCGCTCGGTGCTGCCTGGATACGGAAGAGACGATGCTCTCCGTCCTTACCTCGCAATTCCACCCTTGGATCGCTGGTCGGCAGGGTTGTTGTTACAACCTTGTTGGTCGAATCAGTCGCTTGGATCGTCAACGATGTCGCTTGAGGATCAAGCGTGACTTGGACTTTCGAATAGCTGCGCCAATCTTTGACTCCATCCAAC
>VGZN01000922.1 GCA_016872635.1 Planctomycetota bacterium
CTCCGAGAAGAGCTTGACGCCATCGATTGCGATACGGCTATCCGACATCGAGATGACTTGATCCCGCAAGGCCTCCAAACGCGTTCGAAGCGTAGTGGATTTGGACACCTGCATTCCCTGCAATTGGTTCTCCACCGATTGCCGTATGGCTGATTCTCCGGAGACGTAACCGATCCAGCCCATTAGTGCGATGGAGGCAAGGCTCACCGCAAGCAGGATCAAAATCATTTTTGATTGAATACTAAGTCGACTCAGGCCCATCATGCGGCAGTACCTTGAAACACCCTATCGCCATCAACATTCACATTCAAACCAACAGGTGGTCGAATCACCTGCAGGAGACTCCCAAGGACTCCCCAATCGCAATCTGCCAACGATGACCCGCCCATACGGAAAAGTCGGATTTTTTGTCGAGAGCCACCCAGGATTCCCAGGCGAACCTTGCCGGACCGTCCGGTTGAAAGAGTTGGTTCAGCTTCTTGGGGACTACACGACAGGCAACCGGGAAGTAATCCACCACCAAATCGATACAAATCGTTACAACATGGTCTCGTTGAAAGTCTGTAGGATTTGAAATCGTCACGATGATCCACGGGGACTTTCTCATGGCTGTCTCTGGATCGCGCACAGCATCTCATCTAGGACTTTTGAGAACTTACCATGGATCGAGTTTCCCTGATTGCGATTTCCGTTGCTTCCATGTTCGTAGCCGGATATCTCTCAGAACCACCACGCGATACCGGCGTTCGAGTTGCAGCACCGACAAACTTGACAACGTCTGGCTCGCCGTCCAGTGTCGGCGCACCGATGCTGATGAGTCCTCATTCCAATCCGATCGCAATCTCCAGAGGAACTGTTTTCGTTGCCAATACGCCTGCGAACACCGTTGACCTTTTCGACGCTGAATCACGTCAATTGGTGGACCGGATTTCGGTGGGAATCCAGCCTGTCGGGATCGCAGTGCGTCCAGATGGTAAAGAGGTCTGGGTTGCCAACCACGTATCGGACTCCGTCAGCGTTATCGATAATGATCCATCTAGTCGAACATTTCACGAAGTCATTGCAACCATCCAGGAGTTTGATCCGACATCGCGATCTACGCGTTTCGATGAACCTGTTTCAATCGCATTTGCGAGCGATGAAAAAGCGTATGTCTCTCTATCCTCGGAAAACAAAATCGCCGTCGTAAATGTGAGCTCTCGACGGGTCGAAAGGAGATTGAATATTCGCGCCCAAGACCCTCGAGCCATCGCCGTTCGAAATGGGCAACTCTATGTGGTTCCTTTCGAGTCGAACAACCAAACTCAACTCTCGGGAGGAACAGGAAAGCTCGACGGAGACCTTGCGACGTTTAATGCCGTCGAGCACTCGGTCACGAACAATAACGTTCTCTCACTGGGTGCTGTCGTCGACATCGTAAAACACTCCAAAGTCCCTGATCGCGATCTTTTTGTTTTCGACACGAGTACGGACAAGCTTGTCGAAACAATGAGTTCCTTGGGAACCTTGCTCTACGGGGTC
>VGZN01000923.1 GCA_016872635.1 Planctomycetota bacterium
CAGCAGAGATTTGGATGGCCGCTGTGGTCGATGAAGAGTTCTCGTGCCAAGGTGTATTGAGGCTTTGCGAAGGGCTTACCGCATCAGCGGCTGTGGTTGCTGAACCGACCGAGATGAGGTTGGTAATCGCAAGCAAAGGTGTGCTTCGCTGGCGTATCGTATCCTATGGACGTTCCGCTCACAGTTCCAAAATCCATCTCGGTTTCAACGCGATTCACCCCATGGCGAGGTTGCTGATTGCGATCGAAGAGGAACACTCGCAACTCGGGCGGCTAGCGCATCCTCTTTTGGGGGCGTCGACAGCAAATGTCGGCATGATCGCAGGGGGCGTTCAAGTCAACTTCGTGCCGGATCAATGTGCGATCGAAATTGATCGCCGCTTGCTCCCTTTTGAAAATGTCGAAGATGTATTGGCGAGTTACCAACGTAGGATCGACTGTGTCGCTTCCGCGATTCCAGGGGCGAGGCTCGAGATGGAAAAGCCCATGTTGATCGATCGTGGGTTGGATACTTCGCCTAATGCTAGAATCGTGCAGGCCGCCGGTCGAGTGCTGAGGCACATGGGGGAAAATCCCGAGCCATCGGGAGTTGCATTTGGAAGCGACGCGAGCAAACTAATGCTCGCCGGCGTCGATAGCATCTTGTTCGGACCGGGGAGCATCGATCAAGCTCACGGGGCGGTTGAATACGTCGAGCTTGAGCAAGTTCAACGCGCGGAGCAGTTTTACTACACACTCATCAGGGAGTTTGGTGAATGAAGATGAACAATCCTACCCTTTCGTTCTCTCGACGGCATTGGTTGGCACTTGCATCTGCAGTAGTCTCCCACCCCGCCAGTCTTTTTGCGAATCCGGTTTCTGGCGAACCTTTATCCGCGTTACTTGGAGCGGATAACGTCATCGATGCCCACGTTCACGTTTGGCCAAAGTTTGGGACGTTCTATCCACTCGCGTCGGAGTTCAGCGAAAAGGATGTAGTGCCACCGTCGTTCACTCCTGAGGAACTCTTTAGTCAATGTCGACCCTTCCACGTGTCGCGAATTGTTCTCATTCAGATGAATTTTTTTGGCTTCGACAATTCGTACATGCTTGATTGCATCGAAAAGCACCCCGGCATGTTTTCGGGTGTCGCGGTCATCGATCATGATGGAAGCGAAGTGAAGTCGATCATGACGGATTTGCGCAAGCGAGGCGTTCGAGGATATCGGCTCTATGCGAATCGAGCCAACGTATCGCAATGGCAATCCTCAAAGGGAATCGCCACGATGTTCGAGCATGGTGCGGAAACGGGACAAGCCATGTGCTTGCTATCGGATCCCGATGCGATTCCTGGGATCGAAAGACTTTGCAAGCGGTATCCAAAAACGACAGTGGTCATCGATCACTTCTCAAGGATTGGCATGCGAGGTAGCGTTCAACAAGATGAATTGAGTGCTTTGTGTCGACTTGCAAGATTTCCGAAGGTTTATGTGAAGACATCCGCGTTCTATGCGTTGGGTGCCAAGAAAGAGCCTTATGCAG
>VGZN01000924.1 GCA_016872635.1 Planctomycetota bacterium
CACAAGAGGACAGCGATTGTATCCTCGCCGCAGAATGGCAAGAAATATTCGAAACAAAAGCAATTGCGATGCTCGAGGAACTACGCTGAACAACGGAAAGACCTATAAGTATTGAAACGTTTATTCTTTGCACTCTGCCTTCGCATCCTCCTCAAAAATGCGATGCTTGCGTATCGTGCTGTTGGTACAAACCCTCTGGTAAAAATCTTCGATTTTAGTTTTTTCGGACCGTCCATGAACATGAAGTGCCTGCCTATCTATGCCTCCATTTTTATGTGCAGCTTCACGCAAAAAGTGTGGCCACAGAAGTCCGATGATCCGAATACCACTGTTTCGACTACAGACACGCAACCCACCAAAGACCACACTCGGGTCGATTACTTCTGGGATGAATCTCAAGCTAGTCACTTGATCGAGGGATCCGATGATTGGCGTATTCGTCGCAACGATGTTTTAAAGAACGTCCAATTGGTCATGGGCTCGCTGCCCGATCGCACCAACCTGCCATCAGTCAAGTTGGAAATTCTCGAAGAAGTCCTACTCGAAGAGGGGATCGTGAGAAAAGAGATTCGCTTTCTCTCCGAGGAAGACGATTGGGTTAACGCCTACTTAATGGTGCCGAAACAAAACGACTTGAGGTCAGGCGTACTCTGCTTGCATCAAACGATTCCGATTGGCAAACAGGAGCCTGCCGGCCTCGGTGGAAGCCCCAATCTGCAGTACGCCAAGGAACTTGCGGAGAGAGGAATGGTTACCCTTACCCCCGATTATCCATCTTTTGATGACCATCCCTACAACTTCCAGCAACACCCACAATGGAAGAGCGGTTCGATGAAAGCGATTTGGGATAACATGCGAGCGATCGATTTGATGTTGCAGCTCGGATTAGTCGATGCAAATCGGATAGGGTGTATCGGTCACTCTCTTGGTGGGCACAATGCAATCTTCACAGCATTCTTCGACGAACGGATTCACGCGGTGGTATCCAGTTGTGGATTCACACGGTTTCACAAGTACTACCAAGGTAACCTAAAGGGTTGGACTAGCGATCGCTACATGCCGCTCATCAGCAGCCATTACGGAAACGATCCGAATCGCGTGCCGTTTGATTTTCCCGAGCTGATTGCAGGGATAGCACCGCGCGGTTTTTTCACAAGCTCCCCGGTGCGAGACGATAACTTTGATGCCGACGGCGTTCGAGACACGATCAAGCAAGCCGAGTTCATCTACAAACTTCTCAATGCAGATAGGCATTTACAGGCTATCTACCCAGACAGTGCTCACGACTTCCCCCCTGCCGCACGCGAGCTTGCATATCGGTTCCTGGAGGAGGTATTGCAGAAGGATTGATACTCGGCAAACTGGAACAGAGCAAATTTTCCTTAAGTGACCGTGTTCGGCGCTGACCATCGGTGTCGTCAGGCACGATAAAGCCCGAGACAACGCTCCTATGATCCGTCACGATCACCAAGCCACCCACAAGCGTCTTTTCGATCGGTACAGGGGGCGTTACTTTAGTT
>VGZN01000925.1 GCA_016872635.1 Planctomycetota bacterium
TCCCAGCAACCTGCAGATTTGCAAGGCGACCGGTTACAAGCCGGCCCATGTGTCAACCAGGCTCGCGATCGTCAAGCGGCACCTCAAGGACGCCGTTTTGGCCAGGTCCAGAACGACCGAGGGTGTCGATATCGACACCCTCCACCTGCCCGCGTGATCATGGAACCTTGGATCAACGGATTTTCCCGGTCTCGATTTCATCCGGGGGAACCCAAACCAGCTGAGGCGATTCCGCCTAACATGGCGGATCACACCTTTTAACCTTGACAAATATCCCGCTTTGAAATAATATTTTTACATGCACTTCAAAAGCTATTATTGCTCTAATGATTCTTTGTCCGCCATCTTGTTTATGTCTCGTCCTTGATGATCAGACCGATTCGCATGCGCCTCAAACTGAACACGAATGATAAATGAGCGAAGGTTCTGAGTGTTCTCCTTTGTTTTTAGAAATGGATGATCCGCCAAGGATTCCTGAACGAAAAACCAAGGCATCGCGTTAGCGAAATATCCGGTTTGGTTCGTTTTCGGCCTGGATTTCGTGAATCGGCAGTTTCCTGGTCTTTTACAGACCTCGCCGCCGTTCTTTGGCAAGTTGACTGGATGCGGGTTCCGGCCCGCGTCGCCTGGGGCTTGCCCCGGCCCCAAACTATTGTAATGCGGCGGTTTTTGTTCAGTTTCTAACCCTAACAGAAGGAGTTGAAAATGACCGACACCGTTTTGGGCGTCAAGATCCTTCCCAAAAAGGAAATCCTAACGGCTATGAAGACTACATGGATAATCAAAAATTCATTTGTCGTCAACAACGAGGAATACCTGATCATGGTCCTTCCGAGTTCCGACCAATCCGTTGACACATCGATCGCCGCCTGACTTGGCCAAGGCACCGTTTCCTGTCGCGTTTGTTCAATCACCGCAACTATGGCCATGTCACGCCCCGCCCCAGGTGGAGCCACTGATGTTCGTTCGATTATTCACCACAACCTGAAAGGAGACCATCATGAGCAACCTTGAATCCCGCGGCATCCCCGACCACCAAACCCGCCTCAAGGCGGCGCGCGTCTCGATCCGCTTGGCGCAGGAGGAGGTGGATGAGTTCTTCAACCCCAACACCCACCCGGACAGGAAGGACGATCTCAGGAAAATCCTCCTTGAGAAACTCGCTGATCCCTTCGAGGAATTGGGATATCTCCAAGGCAACCGTGAAGGGGACGACAGGGCGATCGACCTTCTGGGAGACCTCCTGATGGGGTTCGTGAAATACGACCCCGCCAAGGCTCGATTGGTCACCTTCGTCGAGAGAATCCTTCGCAACAAGGGAATCGATGACCACCGCATGAGGACCCGCTGGCAGAAGAAGACCCAGGCGGGCCACGAGGAGAGGCTGGCTAAGGTCACCTACGCCAACACGCTCCTCGAGTTCAGCGAGAACTTCCCGCTGGTGGAAACCATCGAAAAGGAGATCCCGAATTTCAGGATCGAAGCTGACAGGGAAATGTGCAGGGCTCT
>VGZN01000926.1 GCA_016872635.1 Planctomycetota bacterium
CGAAGAAGGTGATGGTGGAGGGGTGATTTCAACACAACGCGAACTAAGAAACTTTTAACAGAGCAGTACCTAAGATTGAAAGGTTCACGAATCCGTCAAACCCTTTGGCTTTCCATACAAACGCCAAAAATAAGATTTTTTATTGCCGATCACCGTCGGCTGCGGTAGTACCTAGTTCCGCTGCGGCAAGGCTCTTTGACAAACGCGGACCCAATGCATTGGATCTCGTCTCGTTTGAATACAGCGGATTTCCAGCTCCCTACGAAGTTCATTGTCGTAGGTCACGATCATATAGCCCGATTGAATGTCGCCAACCATTAGGCACTCATTTCCCGCACTGAATTCGATTGCCACAAGCAAACATAGGCAGGCGTCGAGACCATCTTGGTCGCTCTTTCGGGGAGCCGGGTTATGGCCGACATTAGCGATCCATTCCGCGGTTTGGGGCAATTGACGTTGAGTGAATGCAGCAGCAACATGTCCGCAAACATGTTGCCAGTCCGCCGTAGTAAACGTATCTCGTCGCTCAGGATTGTATTTGGGCAGTCGACCTGTAGCACGGACGTCGGGTAATGTCCACCTCATCGCAATTAGTGCAAGGACTGGGTATGTCTCGAAAACCCAAGTGTTGCCAACCGGATTCATGGGGTCGGCTGGTCCGCCAAATCGGCCTAGGAACGGCCAAACTGGCGCATCAGCCCCGAACATCTCTTCCTTTGAGGTGTTTGCCGGCATCACCCCTCCGTAGCGGAGGCTGACAGGTGATGCAACAATATTCTCGACTGATCGTTGGCCGGCCGCGTTATTAACGATGGTTGGCTGGTCAAGCATAACAATCGTGGCCGTCGGGCTGAATTCGGCTTGCCATTTGAGAATCTGCAATGCAGCCTCCGGATAGTTCACGGTCCGCGGTGCACCAATTTCTGAGAATGTTCCGTCGTCAAGATGAATTAGTCCCGCTATCGCACCTGAGTTGTTGGCGGTCCACGCAGAATCAAAGCCCACTAGTAGGTTTGCCAACTTTTCACCTCCAACGGCAAAAGTCGCTGAACTTGTTTAGAATCGATCGGTTTAAAACAAATAGCTTGCACCATTGCAACCTATCACCGGACGTAGTCCGCTCAGTTGTCACGATATCGGAAAATTGTGTTACGAGCAACTTTTAGATTAGGTGGTAGGCTGTTTCGGCTTATCCTCACCAACCCGCATTTCAAAACATCACTCACCTAGTTCGAATCCTACCACCTCCACTGCCAAACCACCTGTTTTCCCAGCAAAAACGAGGGTTTCTAGGCGACTCTGACGACTCACTGGACGACTCACCAGGGGGCAAGGCAGCGCACTAGACGACGCAGCATGTGCAAGCATGCACGTGCATGGACGTGCAGGAAAGCCAAAGCAATTGGCCAGATATGCGAAAAACCCTGGGAAAACCAGGGTTTTGCAGCGGAGAGGACAGGAACCGAACTTTTCGATGTTTTTCCGATGTTTTTGAAGAGTTCGAAA
>VGZN01000927.1 GCA_016872635.1 Planctomycetota bacterium
GCAGTTGACACAGTGCAGTACACACAACTGGCAAGGCGCGATTGGCCAGGCCCCACCGCATCGCGGCCGCCACTTTACCCCGCATTGATTTCCGTGGTCTATCGTATCATACCGAGGGGGCCTGCGGCATTTGTCGCAGTCCGTTTGCTATCCGCGTTGTTCACTGCGATTGCCGGTGCCGTTTCGGTGGCGATTGCCGTATCCCTAACATCCCGAATCTCCCCGAAGCAACTCATTTCAAATGTCGCGGGAGCAACAACGATCTTTCTGGTTTTGATGGATCGTACGATACGCACCTACAGCCTCGACTTCCTAACAGAACCCCTTGCCCTTTGCTTGACGACGCTACTTGTCGCAACGGGAATTGCCCTTACCGACAAGGGTAATTCAAACGAACCATCCCGCGTTTGGAGAGTAACTCTGCTTCTGTCCTTGCTGACCGCCATGCTGGTGTTGACACGATCCCTCGTCGTATTCTGGGTACCGGGGCTGGTTGCAATGGTGCAGTTCAGCGTCCGACCTAGAGATTGGCGACTAAGTATGTTTTTCTTATCGGGGTTCCTCATCCTCGTTGCACCTTGGTGGATCCGTAATATTGCTGTGATGGACCGATGGATGCCATTCGGTGGTCAAGGGGCAGCGAGTTTGCGCGGCGGATATAGCAACGAAGCATTGGTCGACCACGGCAACTGGCACAGCGATGCCGAGGACAGGATCCAGAAGGCACTGTCAGAGGATCCCAACTCAGAGGGATGGAGCGCAGCCCAGCGGGAAGTTGCCTTGGCAGAACACGCAAACCGCGAAACGCGTGAGTGGATTCAAGACCATATGGGAGATATGCCGCGGTTGTTCGCAATGCGCTTAGCGACTCACTGGGGACCTTATTCCGGGACAAGCCTCCTCTGGCGTATCGGCATCCTTGCGGGAATGGTAACGCTATTGGTGCACCGTCGTCGGGAATCGATATGGCTCCTCGGCCTACCGCTGGTGAATACACTCACCATCCTTTGCCTTTATGAAGCGGGAGGCCGATTTCTGGTGCCACTTTATGGCGTGCTCTATGCGATCGCAGCAATTGGCGTCAGTGGCATCGTCGATTCAATAGCAGCGCGATTGAGATTGTTGTATCGAAAGTAACGGTGGCGCAAGCTCCGCAGCCTTTAGCTTTGTCCGCGGAATTGAAAAACCGATTCGCTTGACCATGACTAAGACGTACCCTTCGATGTCTTTTGTGGATCTCTCGTATAATCCCGCGACCACTTGCTCCAGGCTACCGTATGGTAAACGTTTCGTTAATTAAATCCCTGCATGAACTAGGTTCCTTACGCATGGATTGGGATCGATTAGCCACTGGTCACTGGATGCGTTGTTGGAATTGGCAATCGCAGTGGATGGAAACTTATCAAGCAAAAGGCAGTGTTCGAGTACTCGTTGCCGAACACGAGGGAATCGTCATAGGCATTATGCCTCTTTTTGAACGTTATCGGCCTTGGACGGGGCGAA
>VGZN01000928.1 GCA_016872635.1 Planctomycetota bacterium
AGACGAGCAGTTAATGCGGTTGGCCAGTCCCCAATATTCCGATAGCATTTCTTTACCGGGTGGTACCACTCGGCCAAGCGCTCGGGAGATCAGCAACACGGTCTCCGACCAAGGCTCCACAGGGATGGTGAATCAAGGTCGAATGTCTGCCTTCGCATACGCTTGGGGGCAATTCATCGACCCCGATTTAGGGCTCACGCCGACCGGTTCCTCGGAGAAGCTGTCCATTGCGATTCCAAAGGGGGATCCTTATTTCGACCCTGCAGGCACGGGTACGAAAACGATGCTGCTCGACCGTTCGGCGGTTGCTGCAAGGACCGGTACTAACACCTCAAATCCCCGCCAACAAATCAACGCGCTGACCGCTTGGCTCGATGGCTCGATGATTTACGGCTCGGATACTGTTACCGCCAAATCCCTTCGGACGATGGTGGACGGCAAAATGAAGCTTGCTGCTGGCGGAATACTGCCCCTTAACAATAGCCAGAATTTTCCATCTGGTACCGTCCCCATGTTCAATGGTTCGTCGACACTTTCATCGAACCAGATGTTCGCCGCAGGTGAAGTACGGGCCAACGAGAACATCGAGCTTTCGAGTCTGCAAACCTTGTTCGTTCGCGAGCACAATCGCTAGGCGACGATTCTCAAGTCTAGGAGTCCTTCATTGACCGATGAAGAGCTTTACGTTCGATCTCGATCGATTGTCATCGGAGAACTTCAGTCGATCCCATTCAATGAATGGCTACCGTCGATCCTAGGTCCAAAGGCGATTGGTCCCTATCGGGGCTACAATCCGAGTACCAATCCGCAGCTGAGCAATGAGTTTGCAACGGCCGCGTTCCGCTTTGGGCATAGTTTGCTCAGCGATGAAATCGGATTCTTGGATAGCAGTGGCAATGCGATCGCTGAGGATGTGGCCCTTTCGGATGCTCTCTTCAACCCGGTCCTACTCCAAAAATTCGGGCTTGAGCCAATCCTGAAGTATCTCGCAAGTGACTCCGCTTCGGAGCTTGATACCAAAGCCGTGAACAGCGTAAGGAATTTTCTGTTTGGGCCTCCTGGGGCGGGAGGATTGGATTTGGTTAGTCTCAACCTTCAACGAGGCAGAGACCATGGGCTGGCAAACTACAACGCAGTCCGAGCATCGGTCGGGTTGTCCAAAGTGAGCGGCTTCGCGTCGGTGACGAGCGACGCGGCGATGCAGGAAAAGCTAAAGGCCCTTTATGGCTCGGTGGACAATATGGATCTTTGGATTGCGATCTTGGCCGAAGATCATGTTCCAGGTGGGAATATTGGCCCCACTGGCACCCGAATCATTGCTTCCCAGTTCGAACGGATTCGCAATGGTGATCGATTTTGGTACCAACGAGCGTTCAGCGGTACCATGTTGAACGAAATTCACAGCACTCGCTTGTCCGATGTGATCGCCAGAAATACTTTGTTAAAAAATGTGCAGCCCAACGTTTTTGTGTTCAATCCCAGGATTGAAGGAATGCTG
>VGZN01000929.1 GCA_016872635.1 Planctomycetota bacterium
GCGTAGCAACTTGGATTGTCAGTTTTGACGATGAATGCGAGGTCGTGACCTCGCATTCTCCCTCAGAGGCTCGCAGGCTCGCCCTGTCGGCAATTCGGTTTGCTTGCCTAGCGGCACTCCGACCTTCGCCGAGGGATGAAGCGGATCTGAAGATCCGCTTACATTCGGGATTCCCGGAATTATCCGAGGAGGATTTGATTTTCGAAGAAACTGTTTTTGCTGGAGATACTTTCCCGAACCGGTACGATTCGGCTTGCCGAATCGTCCGAAGTGCTGAAAAGCTCGACGAGCTAAAAGCGGATCTTCCTTTCGGACTGACTTTCATCCCGCCTTTTCGCGCGCACGCAAACTCGGCGGGAGAATGGACGATTCCGGCTTTCGTTGAAAGTCGGAATAAATACAACCGTGCTATCGATGGCTATATTGAGGCTGACCGCAAAGCCGGTCGCCGATGGGACTGAGGTGCTAAAATGAGATTTCTAGCGTTGGCGTTGATTTTAGGAGCTTTGGCAGGGTGCCAAAGCACTGGCAGGATCGCAGTGACGGCGAAGCCGTCACTACGGGATGCTGACAAGTACGATTTTTCGGTCGAGTTCATCCCCGGCGTAGTTGTGAGGAAGTAGAAATAAACTTCGAAACTTAAAGTTTGTCCGAATGGTGGCAATAGTTTGATCTCACTATGGACCATAAATACAGCCACTAACTTTAAGCGGATAAGCCTATCACCTGGAGATTCGGGGAAGATCGACCCGATGATAAAAGAGAAGGGGGATAGGCGAAGTTTTCTTCAAATCTGAGCTAGACTAGCTCGAACCAGACAATCGATGTTCCTGGCAACGGGCCTTGTTTTGCAAGGCCCGTTTCCTTTTCAAAATCGTCTACGGCCTCGACAACGTATCGCATTTCATGTTCGTCGGGTTTGTAGTCATGGAGGGCTACAATTCCCTTAAACTTCGATCCCTTGATGAAGTCGAGGAAATCTTTCTCGTAAACTGGCGGGGTATGGCTAGCATCGTAGAAAAGGCAGTTGTATTCCTCGATCTCGCAGTCGTTTAAGAACTCAACAAAATCGGCTGTAAACAGATCGATTTTGTGCCCTAACTGACTTTCGGTGATGTTGAAAATCGTCTCAGCCAAATTGGGTGCCCCGATTTGGCTGTCGCCTAGAAAGTTGTCTACGGTCTCAACGAAGATCGCTGTAGCGGCCATCGCTACAGCGGACCTGCCGTGGTGAGATCCTAGTTCAAGCACTCGTTTACCTTCTGCAAGTCTTTGCAGAAGGTATCCTTCGTCGGGGTATAGGTGTCCGCTGACTTTCAAAAATGCGTCTTTTGTCATAGTGCCTCGAATTCAAGTTCCTGGACGATAAAAGGGAGCGTGCGAGACTCGGGGGTGTCGTCGAGTTCTAGCTTGGTTCCGTGAATGTCGAATTGCATTAACCGAAAACCTTTCCTGCATAGCTGGCGACCCCGTCGCTTATGATAACAGGATCGATA
>VGZN01000930.1 GCA_016872635.1 Planctomycetota bacterium
CTAATTCTTCCACCGTTATCGATCAATTGTCGACGGCGGGCGATGGTTTACGAGTACCTATCCTTATTAGGCCAAACTGACTGAAGGGTCACAAAGGCGGCCTTCGGGCCGCCGACTGGCCCAAGATTTGGCCGTAGCAAGGGGTTTTCTAAAGGGGATTTTCCCCTTTAGCGGGGTCTGCAGGGAGGCCGCCCTGCAAAAAAATTAAGGCTGCATCCACTATGGTTTTCTCCGTCATCGTTCGACACCCCAAGAACCGCATATCAATTCGATGTAACGATTCCATTTCGGGCAACGCATACGTCAAATTCAATATATCTTCCACTTCGTCCCCAATTCGAAATACTCTGAATCGATTTTGTGTCTGGCTATTCATTTCGGCAATAGCGACCTGTTTAATGTGAGAGTCTGAAGTCGAAGCGGATAATGTATATTGCATTTCTATTCCGTCAATTTTCACAGTACACACCATCGAGGTATCATCATCACTCAGCTCACGGCCCTCGATTAAAACCTTCTCAAATCGAGAATTCCCCATATCAAACACATAGTCACTACGATTAATACCTTCCACCAACTCAATTGTCCGACCCAACAGTTCAATATTTCGTTCCGCTGAAGGATCACCATTAACCTTCTTCAGCTGAAGTTGCATCATCACATAGCCGACTTTGACCTTGTCGATACAGGTTCCAATTCCCGATCGGGCCGCAGACAACGTCGAATTGATGAACTCACATGGTTCCAACTGATGATCATTTGCGGCAAATTCACGTTCCATCGCGGTAAAAATACGACCCAAGGTTTCGCGTAACTGGGTCGGTACTTGGCCTTCTGAACGTGGGGTTTCGTTCAGCAACCGAGTTAGAAACCTAGCCAAAATATTCCACTGGCTTCCCCTTCCGGTTTGGCTTTGTACAACTGTCCAGATGGGATGGTTGCTACGGTGGCCAGCCGAGTTGAGAATCGAGGGGAGATTATTTGCAGAGGCGTCCGACTCCGTTCGATAGTCAATGTGAGCGACAGATAGAACAAATCGTGGCCCGTTGTAACCCGGTGTATTCATCCGTTGGATAATGTCCGCGACGACCCGTGCGTTTAAGCCGGTATTTTCAAGGTTAATGGTCGCCGTCGATGGCATATTAAATAGTGACTCGGGTAAGGATGTTAAGCCGCGACAGCCATCCAAGTTGACATTTCCTTGGGGATTAAATCCGTCGGGTAAGGATGTTAAGCCGGTACATCCATGCAAGTAGACATACCCTTGGGGATTAAATCCTTCGGGTAAGGATGTCAAGCCGGTACAGCCATCCAATTCGACATTTCCTTGGGGTTTAAATACGTCGGGTAAGGACCTTAAGCCGGTACAGCCCCACAAGCCGACATCTCCTTGTGGTTTAAATCCTTCGGGTAAGGATGTTAAGCCGCTACAGCCGCTCAAGTTGACATCTCCTTGGGGATTAAATCCTTCGGGTAAGGAGGTTAAGCGGCGACAG
>VGZN01000931.1 GCA_016872635.1 Planctomycetota bacterium
GTCGATATTGGTTCCTCCAAAATTGGGAAGCGATGTTATAGCTGTTCCTCTTCGATTCGAGTTGGCATAAAAGTCAATGGCCGAACTGTCCGATACGCGGCGAACTTTCATAACAGGACCCGTGTAAGAGATTGACAATCGACGAACTGAATACGCGGCCACTGCGGTTGAACGAATCGACGGAATCATCGAGTCCAACATGAAAGACGACGCTATAATATTCGTAGATGGGTCTCTTACTGACATAAGATTGGTCGAGTTCAATAGAGTTGTGTTTACCGATGCGTCAAAATGCAAGCTCGGCGTGTAATAACTAAAGGAAACCGGTGTTTTTGTGATTGTCGTTGACGACGATGCGTCGTAAATTCCATTCAAGTATGCGTTTTGATTTGTGTTTCCACTCACAACGATTTGAGAGAATGATGAATCGATGGCCGTGGGAAAATCGACCGCGGTCGGAACCGCCTGTTTCACAACGGTGCGCGCCTCGCTGTTCAATTTGAATTTAAAGTCCATCTTTACGGATTTGCCATTGATCGCATCCGAGAGCGGCGCGTTTTGCGAAACGACGCCCGCGTTTGTGTCCAATATCGAGAGATAAGTTGTGTTTGCTCCCGTGGCATTTGTCGTGAAATAGTCGGCGGTGGTCGCGTAATCGGTTCCTCCTGCCGCCCCAAATGTGTAGTAAGAGGTGTTTGGCGAAATCAAGTTCAGATTGTAGAGTTTACCTTTGAAGACCGCGTTGTTCAGACTGAGATCGCCAACCGTGATTTCCGTAAATGGGCACGCATTACTCGTGTCAATCCAGTTCACACGGTTCCCCACCAAATTGTTGCTGTTGTCATACACAAACGCCTTGTACGTGGCACTCGAGCCGTACTTGGCAACATTGATGAATGCATTGTAAATCGTGTTTGCCGAATAATCCATCAACTTGGTGTTAATAAAGACGCGCGGGTTGTAAACATAGGTGATCTTGAGAGAATTGAGAGATCCGTCTTTGTAAATATTCAACGACGATATTCCCGACTGGGGTACTCGGAAATTCAACAGCCTGACATTATTCGAGTTATCCGCGTCCACGCTGAATTTCGCATGCACTGTAAATCCGTCCGCCAAATCGCCGTGGTAAAAATCGGTCGCCTTCAGAAAAGTTGTATTCGTGCTATTTTGATTCAAGGTGTACAAACCAGTGTTGTAGCTGAAATCGGTTCCGCCGGTGGCAGTGAGTGCCAGTTTCTTCGTCCTCTGCAAATACGACACATTATTCACTTTCGTAATCTTCTTCTCTCCCTCAACTTGGTTGTTTACAAATCCAACAAGGCCTTGGTAATTCGACGACGCGTCCACGTACCCAAACGACTCTCCCAACTGCCAGTTCGCGTATCCTCGCCAATTTCGCGCATCCACGGTGCGCCACGATGTATTGTTCGTAGTCATGCTCACGGATGTAGAGGCATTCGATGAGTAATTGTAGAGAGAAGAGACCTCGTCG
>VGZN01000932.1 GCA_016872635.1 Planctomycetota bacterium
CATGGGTAATACGTTGGACATCCAATCCGCGCGCTGCGACGTCAGTCGCGACCAAGATATCAAACACCCCTTCTTTGAGTTGCTCAATGGTCCGTTCACGCTGTGTCTGTGCAATATCCCCATTGAGCGCTACCGCAGAATATCCCAAAGACCGCAAATGGTCAGACAATTCGACGGTTGCGATTTTCGTCTTTACGAACACAATCATCCCATCGAAATCCTCAGCCTCGAGGATTCGTTGGAGTGCCTCCGTCCGACCGCGTGGTTCTACCGTAATAAAGCGTTGTTCGATATTGTCAGCTGTGCGCTGCTTGGACTCGATCGAAATCACATGGGGATTCTTCAAGTGCCGATTTGCGATTTGTCGGATGGGATCCGGCATCGTTGCAGAAAACAAGGCGATCTGACGCGTCGCCGGACTCTGCTCGAGAATCCATTGCACATCGTCCACAAATCCCATCCGCAGCATTTCGTCCGCTTCGTCTAGCACTAAACACTTCAAGGTATCAATTCGCAAACGACTCTCACGCATATGGTCCATGACACGTCCAGGTGTGCCGACGACTACGTGCGCCCCGCGCTTTAATGCATGGATTTGAGTCGCGTAGGAACTGCCTCCATAGATAGGCGCAACTCGCAAGCCTCGAAGATGCTGACCATATTTCATGAACGACTCAGAAACCTGGATCGCCAATTCGCGAGTCGGCGCTAACACCAGTACCTGGGTCTCCGGATTCTCCACGTCAATACGACTTAACAATGGCAAGGCAAACGCAGCCGTCTTTCCTGTACCCGTTTGCGCTTGCCCCAATACATCGCGCCCTTTAAGCAATGCTGGAATCGTCGCCGATTGGATGTCGGTCGGGTACTGATAACCAGACTTGGCCAATGCGCTGCAAATTTCCCCGGGAAGCCCTAGATCGCTAAACCGAACACGACTGTCGTCCTCGGTCCACTCTTCTGCTTCATTTTCCGACTCGCCCATCGCGCCCACCTCATCGGTTTCAGCATCCAAGCCGCTGAAATCCGCCGCCTCGGCGCGTAATTCCGCGATCATTTCAGAAAACAATAGGCCACTCGACACTGGTTCGCCGACGGGAACCAAGCAATCCACGGCCTGCACGGGTTCCGTGGCCTGAGGAACCGAAATATCCGCTCGCTTCACCTCAAGCGTTGCCTCGGCATCGACGGTCGGCGCGACCTTCTTCTTTTTCTTTTTCTTCGTTTTTACCCCAGCGGCTCCAGACGCGGCATTTCCAACATCCAAAGCACCTTCGATAGATCCTAAAATCTCCGCTGCGAGCGCAACATCATCCGCCATCACATCGATGGGTTTCATCGAATAACCTCACGTGTTCGAAATCGATTCGCCAACTTTCCGTTAGTTGCCCGGAAACATAACCGGACAAAAACCTGGGAAAGACTGGCTCGACTCAACGTGAAGACCCCGCTCATCGCTCGAGGTCTCGCCCCCTAGAGATAGCCAAAATTTC
>VGZN01000933.1 GCA_016872635.1 Planctomycetota bacterium
GAGTCGCCTTGTCAGCGCGAGGCGAGGGCTCCCACCCTTTCTCTTCCAGTTTGCGCAAAACCAACCTATCGATAACCGATTCATGCCAATCCGGAAATCGCGACTCCCAATCGGAGGCTTGGGTTTTAACGACAGGCATCCGTGGGGTTTCATACGACCAGTGTTTCGCGTAATTCGCGCCGGAAGCAATCCAACGCTGGAGCAAATCCGTTTCGCGAGACGTGAGTCTTTCTCCGAAGTGAGGAGGGGGCATCCGAATATCATCGTCCTGCGAGGAAACTCTGCGCAGCAACTCTGACTCGGTGATATTCCCAGGCACAATCGCCGACCGCCCCGACTCAGACTTGGAGGTTGCCCCGTCAAAGCTGTCCAAACGCAATCCGGCCTCGACAGTATTTTCGTCGGGACCATGGCATGCAAAACAGCGATTCGACAAGATTGGACGAATCTCCGTTTGAAAATTAACCTTGCCTTTCGCTTGGCTCTCTTGCCACGCAACTGAGGTACTGGTGCTGAACAGCATCCATGCAAGGAGCAAAATAGGCTGCGTCACCAAAGATTGCAAAAGCGGATTTGCCATAGACCTTGGCAGGTGTTGAGGTTTCATAGGTGGGACAGGTGGAAGGATCCAATCATGTGCGGGTCGTCCCGCTCCCTTAGTATAGCTCATGCACGCCAACTTCACACAAAGGGAAATCATCGCCGTTTTCCGCACGATCGCAGTCCATTTCCCGTAAACTCCATCGTTCGGCAACGCCTATTTCTACGGTACACCATGAGTTACACCATCAGCTAGCTACTCCATCAGCTTTCGACCATCACAGTATCCTCATGCTCGTAAGCAGGAGAACACGCACACAGAAACACCAGCGGTGGCACCCCAGGATTTTCTATCCAGTGAATCGTTCCAGGAGGGATCGCGATCGCATCCCCAGGCCCCACCTTCCTCGATTCTTTTCCCAAGTGCATCATTCCGGTACCCGACAGGACATAATAAATTTCTTCCGTCTTGGGATGAAAGTGAGCCGCCGTTTGAATTCCCGGGCCGACAATTGCCTCAGCCAAACTCTGGTTGCGTATTGAGGAATTGCGATACGCGAGCAGTTCGCGGATCACCGATCCGTCTTTGGTGACAAATGCGGTACAATTATCCCGTTGAATCACTTCCATTTTTTTACCTTCGTCTATGACCAATCGCCGAACTCGTATTTTGCTCTGCTCCTCAAGCATGGAAGCAGGGGGCAGTGAACGGCAATTGTTGTATCTATTGCAAGGATTGGACAGAGCCAGGTTCGAACCGACGCTCTATTTGGCGTACCGCGCGGGATCGCTTCTGTCAGAAGTCCCCTCGGATGTCCCGGTGATTTCGTTCTGGGATAATCGCCACCCGCCAATGTGGAATTGGCCGGGTCGGATCCATGCGATGCAAGTTGCTCATCTCGCAAGTGTTCTTGAGCGAGAGAGGATAGACGTCGTCTACGATCGCCTT
>VGZN01000934.1 GCA_016872635.1 Planctomycetota bacterium
CCAGCGGCGATTTCATCTTCCGCACCGCCATGGTCGATGGTACCTTTGATAAAACCGATACGCTGTTGCAAAGCAGTGCTGCGGGTAAAAGTTATAAATACTACTCATTCGGTGTAGGCGATGTTTATCCAGAGCCCAACCGCGAAGAGTGGGATTTGTTGTTCACCCGTTACTACGCATTAACAACCCCTCCCGGCGGCGGAACGGCGGTCATGTACCCCACCATGGGTGTTGAAAGCAAGCGTGGAACTCGCGTGGCCAAAGTAACCGACTACAATTGGGACATGATCGCATCGAGTCCATCGCAGGCAATCGCAGGAATAAAAATCCCAGGAACACCCTCAGAATTGAACAAAGACTTGACCCGCATTGGGGGTGATTGGAAAGCGTTCAACAATGCTACAGGCAGGTGGACAATCCAAACCAACTGGAACTACGTGATAGAAAGTGTACGTAACATCACCGGCAGAGCCGATACAGCATACTACATGCTATCGTTCACCGGCTTCACCGGTTCATCGCGCGGCGAAAGCCAATTCCGCAAATTGCTATTGACACCAACTGCATCAGCCCGCACCGAAACCAAACAAATTGAAGTGAAATTGTTCCCCAATCCGGTTCAAAACAACTTGATGATTTGGGCCCCCGATTTTAAGGCCTTGTCTACGGTAAACATCGTGGCCGCCGATGGTCGAATCGTTTCACAGAAAACCATCGATTTCAGTGCAGAAACCTCAGTAAATTTGGATGTTACTGGTTTGGCACAAGGTAGCTACTGGTTGCAAATCAACAGCGACAAAGACCGCGTTAATTTGCCGTTTATAAAACACTAATTCCGCATGCGGAACGCGCTTCTTTGGTTGATCGGGATTGCTCCCGCAGTGCTTTTTTCCCAAAGCAAAGACACCCTGCACGATTTGCAGGTGTTAGACCCTGCGAGTGTATCCTGTTCCATCAAAGGCATTGCCGCCAGCGGTGCCACGGAGCAAGTAAAAATCATTGGCGCCCAAACCATCAAAGAGATGGGTGCCCAAAATGCCGCGGAGGTTCTTCAGAACCAAAGCGGCATTTTATTGAATCAGGATGCCCAACTAGGAACGGGTATTTCCCTGCAAGGCCTAAGCGGACAGTCGGTCAAAATCATGATCAATGGAGCGCCCTTAGCCGGGCGCCTGAATGGAAATATCGACATTTCTCAAATCCCCACGAATCAAATCGAACAAATTGAGATCATTGAAGGACCAATGAGCGTGTTGTTCGGTTCCGACGCCATGGGTGGCATCATCAACATCATCACCAAACAACCCCAAACGGTTCGCACCGAATCCGCGGCGCGCTTTTACCTCGATGGCAGAAGCAATACCAACCTCGATGTGGATGTCTCTATTCCGGTGAATCAGCAGCGTTCCACGGTGCAATTGTTTGCAGGTCGACATTTCTTCGGGGGCATGGATTTCGATACCCTCACCCGCGGCTACGATTGGAAACC
>VGZN01000935.1 GCA_016872635.1 Planctomycetota bacterium
TTTCGCGCAGAATCCGAACGATTTCCTCGAACAGCTGTCCCCGCTCACCATCGCCAAGTCCTATTTGCAAACCAGCTCGGGAAAACGGCTGGCACGGGAACCCTCCTACCAGCAGATCATGATCTGGGATTTCACTGGCCGCAATCAAACGGATATCGCCCGAACTCACACAGCTCGTCGGTTGTCCCTTCCCGTGGAAGTTTCGCGCGTAGGTCTCAACACAGTCAGCATTGATTTCACTGGCAAATACACATCGCCCGCCAAGAGCTTCCAGTGCCACGCGAAACCCACCGATACCAGCGAAAAGTTCGCAAAAAGTAAAGTTGCCGAATGGAACGGCCCCGGGCACAGACTGCGCTTGGCCAAGATCGAGAAGCACTTTGGCAAGCGTTCCCCCGACTTGTCGGTCAGCATGGACTGTATTATCACCAGGCGGCTCAAATCGCGGAACTTTTTTGCTCGGCTCGGGCGGAAGGTTGCACACGATGCCCTCATGGATTCCACATTCTGCCAGCGACGCAGCTACTTGTGTCGGAATCGGAATCCCACGACAGGTACCGTACTCCTGTGGTAACGAACGAATGCGGCCCCCAAATCTCCCGCCGACGTGCCAACACTGCGGGACAAGGTGACGCTCATGCAATACGCGCCAAACTGCCGAAACCCGTTCATGCGGAAGAACAAGAATGGGTTCATTATCCTCGACAGGCACATGCTCGTGTCGAGTTTCATCGCTCATCGAGAGTCCAGCCTTCGCAACTTTTCTTTCGCTCAAGTCCTTCTGTTTACACAAATCGTCCTTTCGTTCTTCCTTATAATAGCACAAATGGTAAAATAGATACGATCAGGTGGTTTCGATTCCTCTTCGATTGTTTTTGGAAAAAATCCACCGTGCGAGATGTGCCAGCTCCGTTGTTGTTATATCGCTCTTTTTTTGTTGAGGAACAACACAGTTCGCAAGTGTTTCCCCAAGTGTTTCTGTTTGATATACGGGCTTTGGGCCTGAGCGATCTGGAACAATGAAGGGTGGACTCAAGACCGAAATGGCGGAGGACCTCGACAACACCATCCACGCCCTAACGAACAAACCTCATCCGAATTGCACCCGCTTTAGAGTGTACATCGAAGCTGCAAATCTGTACATCCACCGTTCCAGCACATCCGCAACAAGGAGTACTTCATGCAGCCCCACCCCGAGCAACCGTTGTCAGACAAAGAGGTCGATGCATTTGTTGTTCGGATCTGGCGCACGACCAGAGCGATCGGTCTGGG
Organism: Planctomycetota bacterium; assembly: GCA_016872635.1. Taxonomy (GTDB): domain Bacteria; phylum Planctomycetota; class Planctomycetia; order Pirellulales; family Pirellulaceae; genus JBKCUI01. Next base: position 1,273 of record VGZN01000935.1, read on the forward strand.
GGCGTCCTCAGGTGGGACATCGTGTTGATCCGCCGCGCCAAGACATCGACAAATGAGTTAAAATTCGTCGCGCGCAAGTCAGTGTACTTCAGCAAGTTTAAAGTGCATGTCCTTGATTCGCAACAAGGAGGAATCCGTCGAGAGCCGACCATTAGTTTGGGGTCCGCAACGCGAGGGAGAATATCGTTGAACTCGGGAGCCGCACTCGGGAG
>VGZN01000936.1 GCA_016872635.1 Planctomycetota bacterium
CGATTCTGCAGATTGAGGCGAACCAAAAAATGCACCCGAGTTGCCGATCGGGCGTTTTCTCAAATCAAAGTCTCTTGGCGGCAACCGGGTGATTTTGGTCGTTCGTCGAATGAAGGTTGACGATCCAAACCGATGCTGTATTTCTGGTGGTCAATCTCCGTTTTGCTCGTTGCGTTTTCGCTATTGATTGCGATTGGTCAATGGTGGTCGATCTACTCCATCCCGAAGAAACTCAACGCACAGGGGCAGCCACGAAACTACTCGATGATTCCATTGATTGGTGGCTTGTCGGGAACAATTGGATGTCTAATTGCGCCCTCATCGACAATTCGAGCGTCTTGGTGGATACCACTGCTGCTGGACCCAGGGTGCGCACTCCTTTTCGGCCTCCTCGGCTGTTTCGGAATCTATTCCGGAATACGAAGGCTCATCGGAATAGGACACGGCGATGATTGATACAGCGCAAACATGCAGTACAATCGTATTCAGCATCGGATGAAATGGAGAACGGTTCCCCACTTCAATCCGACGAACAACGCGGTGAACCGAAGTGCTCATTCACGCGGTCCTGATAGCAGAGTGTTTCTTTCGCACTCGGTTACCGCCAGCGTTATCCGCATCTACCGTTTACGCGGTTGAGGCGGGGACGTTGGTGGATTGACAAGACGTTCATTGAGCATGTCGATTCCGCTACGCAGGTTGTTCAATTCGCCATCCGCGAGTGCTGACTTTTGCAGCTCCAACCGACGCCATGAAACCGCACATTGCAAAATGTATTCGGCAACGTCGTAATTGGTGATCGACGGCTTTTCTGGTGGTGGTACTGGTTCTTTTGTTGACATGAGCGGATAACAACCCATTCCACCGAAGCCCCCGACAACGGTTATTTGACTTGTGAACATCCACCGACGGGGGATCGGTGAATGGGAGCGTTCTGCCCCATTAAAAGGTACCGCCATGTTCAAATTCTTCGTTTTCTCTTGCTTTGCACTTCTTGTGTTGGATTCCACTTCCGCACAGGAATCAACGAACGCGGTAAATGTACCTGAGACTTCCGGCTCGTACGTTGTGCAGTTGACAGAATATCGCTTGGAGCAGCCACTCCGTCCCTCTCAATCGGCTGTAGACATTCTGGCAATGGTCTCTGCGAATGAGGGCGACACGAAGGGAAACATTATCGAGACGATTCGGCTTTCCGCATTGGGTGGTACGGAAAGCATGGTCCAGTTTGGCCGGCGTGCAAACGTCACCGTTGGCAAGTCTACCACTAACCGGGGTGAAACCGTAAGAAACATGCAGGCGATCGACGTCGGAACCATTGTCAAAGTGACAATTGTGACGCGAAACGATCAAGTTGCCATGACGCTTACGTTTGAGTCTTCACGAATTGGGAGTGACGCCGGTGAAGATACGCCTCCGAGTATCAATAAGACGCAGATCAATACGACTCAGCTTCTTGAATTAGGAAAACCCAATT
>VGZN01000937.1 GCA_016872635.1 Planctomycetota bacterium
CTGCTACTCGGTAAACGAAATCCGAGCGAAGCTAGAAACGATGCAGGAAAAAACAAGAAAGATCCTTGATCGCAAGCAAGAGGAATGGACGTTCGACGAGAAGAAGTTCATGGACGTTCAGTCCAAGCTGATCGTTTTCTACGGGGTCTGGAATGCGTATGAGCCGATCGATGAAATCATGCGTCAAGCCGATACGCCTGAGAAGCTTGGGCAAGCGATGGAGCAACTGAAGAAGTTGGTCGCCTCACTGAGATCTAAGAATCCGCCAGCGATCATTCCGCCGCGGGATGCGACGAAGAGCCTCGATCCAAAGGACCCACCACCGCGTTGGGATGCATACGTCCCCGCCTTCTACGAAATTCTCGCGAACTTCGATAGTTCCAAGCTCGACAATCCGACATCGCAGTTTCGTGAATTGACACGATTGATCCGGGGTGGGGTCAGTAAGAGCAAAGAAATTAATACGGCTGTCGCGAACTATGACAACATGCTCGCCGAGAAATACGGTGCCATTTCGAGGTCGGGCAAGGCCCGGTTTGAGGCGTGGTATGAGTACTTCAATCCGATCGGCATTTCGTACATGCTGTACATCATCGCTGGGTTGACATCGTTGCTCGGATTGGCGCTCGGCAGAGAGCATTTGCGACAAGCGGCGTTTTGGGTTTGCTTGATGACACTGTGTATCCATACGGTCGCAATCGCATGCCGCATCTATATCTCAGAACGACCGCCCGTCGTGAGTCTCTACTCGGCCTCGGTGTTTATAGGCTGGGCGATTGTGTTGGCTTGTGTGATTGCGGAGGCATTGTTTCCGATATCGATCTCGTTGCTCGTAGCTTCGATCGCGGGCTACTTGTCCCTCCAAGTCGCCTACGGGCTCGACATCGGGGATTCGATGCCTGTGTTGCAAGCTGTTCTCGATACGCAGTTTTGGCTATCGACGCATGTGATCAGTGTAACGTTGGGTTATAGCGCTACTTTTCTGGCCGGATTCTTAGGCATCGGAATCATCGGACTACTCTTCGCCAAGCCATGGATCGAGTCATCGGCGGGTGGAGAGAAGATTACCGCGTTGGTGGATACTCTGTACCGAGTCTGCTACGGTGTGGTCTGCTTCGGCATGTTCTTTAGTTTCGTAGGGACGGTGCTCGGAGGACTCTGGGGGGATGATAGCTGGGGTCGTTTCTGGGGTTGGGATCCCAAGGAGAACGGAGCCCTCATGATCGTGCTATGGAATGCGTTGTTGCTCCATGCCAAGTGGGATCGGCTGGTCGGGCCGCTCGGGTTCTCGATGTTTGCCGTGGCGGGCAATATTGTTACTGCTTGGTCGATGTTCGGGACGAATATCCTCGGCATCGGTTTGCATGCGTACGGTGGCGACCCTGGCGATTCGATTCGCAATATTGCGGTTTTCGTATCCAGTCAATTGCTGATCATCGCGATGGGAGCCGCTGCCTATGCCATGTCCAAGGCAAAA
>VGZN01000938.1 GCA_016872635.1 Planctomycetota bacterium
GGAGGCGCTTACGCTCCCATGAGATGATCGTGCATGTCGTCGAAGGACGGACCTTCGTCGACGGAGTCATGCAGGTAGCCGCCGCTTAATGCCAACTTCCAAAACACAAGATTTGACAATTGCTCTAGACTACCTACCACCCACTAAAATTCCGGAAGAACCACCTTAAAGCAAACAGACTTGGTCGCGTTTCAATGTGTCGAGCAAGAGAATATCGACGGCTTGATCGAGTGGGGGGAGCGTTTTGCCGCCGACTTGCAAGCGGCCCGATTCTTAAAACGTTGTACGGTACAGCTGGCTCATAGGATCCCATTTGCTGCGCCGCACTTTGGCGATTGCCGCGTAGGAAGCCCCCCGCAAGTCGTCCGAGAGGGTGCCGCTCAGCGCCTCGCACAACGGACACCCCAGTCCCTCCGCAGCGATCAAAAACCAGACCAATACGAAATAAACAACGGACTTGCGTGCTGAGTCTCTCGTCATAAGTCGCTCACGGTTGCCTGTTGGCTGCTTCCAAGGACAAGAGCAACTCGTCGACTGTACGGTTCCATTTGGGGAACGGGTCGGCGAACGTTGCCCAAGCCTGCGGCCCGAGGGATAATTCTTGATCGGTAAGCAAGCACTCTTGGAGTGAATCGTAGATAGCTATCTCATCCATATCGATTCCGATAAAGACCAGCTCCTGACGGCAATCGCCCACCTCTGGACTCCAGACCTTATCGATCGAGTCTCGAATCTGCGGGATGTCGGGCCAATGGTCTTTTGGTATCGCCGCCCACCAGAAGCCGCCAAAGTCCAGCCGAGCCATGCTGCCGGCTTGCGACCAGACACCGATCTTGTCGAGACGACTGGCAAGCCAAAATAATCCTTTGGAACGGAGAATTCCATGCCAATCTCGACTCAAGCGATCGTAGAACCGAGCTGGGTGAAACGGGCGTCGCGCGCGATAAACGAAACTATGAACACCGTACTCTTCAGTCTCACTTGCACCCTCACCACGTAGCGTTAACTGCCAACCCTTGGACTTCTTGGCAATCTCAAAATCAAAGCGGCCCGTTCCAAGAATGCCTGAGGGTTCGATCTTCCCAAACTCGCTTCGCAACTTCATTGCGTAGGGATTCAACTGTTCAATCAGCGACTCAATCTTTAGCACGGTTGTGTCATCCACAGCATCCGTCTTGTTGAGGACTATGACATTGGCGAACTCGACTTGGTCCATGAGCAAATCGGCCACGGTGCGAGTGTCTTCTTCGTTGACCGCCTGCCCTAGGCTTTGCAAATCCTTGCTCATCTGCAAGTCAGCCAGAAAATTAGCGCAATCGACCACGGTCACCATGGTGTCCAGCTCGGCGATCTCCGAAAGAGCCACTCCATCGCCCATTGCGAAAGTAAACGTATCGGCCACGGGCGCAGGCTCGGATATACCCGTCGATTCGATCAGCAAATAATCAAAACGGCTTTCCTTGGCCAAG
>VGZN01000939.1 GCA_016872635.1 Planctomycetota bacterium
CTTATGGACGCGCTCGCTAGTCTCTCGATGCCTCGTGAAAGCGGTCGTCCATCGCCTTCTTTGGGCTATTTCCTATTGGGTTTAAGATCGTCGATTCTCGCACATTTCATGTAGAATTGTTGCGTTCGAGCGGCGTTCTAAGCCGCTTCAGCCCACTTCTAGAAACCTCGTTTCGAAGGTACAACAGTGATCTGAATTTGGGGCCGATTTTGAGGCGATCATGCCATCAGTAGCTCGGCACACTTTGCGGTTTCAACATCCGGGGGCTTGGGTCTATGAAAATCATTTGCAATCGAGATAAGTTTCTCGGGGCGTTCCAAATTGCATCGGCTCTCGCCCCAACTCGAAGTCCAAAAGATGTTCTCATGAACGTCAAGGTCGAAGCGGACGCAGACCGCGTTATCTTGATGGCAACCGACCAAGAAGCCGGGGTTCGGCTTGAAGTGGAAGACGTAGAAGTCCTGAATCCTGGCAAAGCCCTTCTCAGTGTTGGACGGGTTGGAAATATTCTTCGGGAAACGAGCGATGAACTTCTGACGATTGAGACGACAGGAAGTTCACTCGACATCCTCGGTCAGAACTCCGAGTTCCATTTGCCCCTCGCCAACGCGGATGAGTTTCCGAGCGTTGCGAAGTTCAATGAAGAAAGCTACTTCGAACTTCCATCCGGACTGTTTCGAGAGTTGGTCCGGAGGACTGTCTTTGCAACGGATAACGAAAGCACTCGCTACCAACTCGGTGGCGTTCTCTTTGAGATCGAAGGGGACGCGATTGTTGCGGTCGCAACCGATGGACGTCGGTTGGCTTGTATGAAAGGCAAGGGAACCTCGATCAACGGTTATAAAAACTCGGGCATGTCGACCATTGTCCCGACCAAAACGCTGCAACTCATCGAGCGATCAATCACCGACAAAGATGAGTTGGTTCAGCTCGCAGCTCGCAGCAATGACATCCTGCTCAGAACCAATCGCTGCACGATTTATTCTCGATTGATCGAAGGGCGATACCCGAACTGGCGGATGGTGATGCCGAGCAGCGAAGGGCGAACTCGCATCGAAGGGATCGTCGGTCCTTTCTTTTCGGCGATTCGACAAGCATCCATCGTTGCGGATCCAGAAAGTCGCGGGGTGGAGTTCGCATTCGGTAATGGAACGTTAGTGGTAGCTGCAAAGACGGCAGACGTAGGGCAGTCCCGGATTGAAATCCCCATCGCCTACACCGGTGAGACGATCAATATCACCATGGACTATCGCTTTGTGAGCGAATTTTTCAAGGTTTTGGATATGGATAAAGTGTTCTACTTGGAAGTGAGAAGCAACACGGAACCTGCCTTATTTCATACCGATGATGAATATTCCTACGTGGTGATGCCAATGTCTCGGCAGTAGCAGCGTATTCTCGAGGTTGCATTGGTTGTGCAACTTCATTTCCTATGGGACCCTTTGTGTAACTGTTCGGTTTTAG
>VGZN01000940.1 GCA_016872635.1 Planctomycetota bacterium
AAAGCGTCGGCCATTACCCACTGACTGCTCCTTGATTTGGCTCTTAAGCGCTTAATTTAATTAGACAATAGCTGTCCTAGGAAGGGATTGATTCGGGCCGCACGTCGATTTTTGTTGAGGTGAGCAACCCTCATCGCTCATCGTGATGCGAGTACCACACGCACCCAGTTGTCTTCGTCGAGATTCTCGATGCACCATCGGATGTAATCCTCGGGAAGATCGCGAAGCTTCGACCCCTTGTGTTTGCCGAAGGGAATGACGCTGTCGAGAATGAAGTCGTTGGACGCGGCGATGAGTTCTGGGATCGTCATGGTATGACGGGCAGCGACGGCACGAAGAATCGCAAAGCAGGCACCGGCATCGGCCAATGCCCGGTGGTTGGGTTCCACTTCGATGCCGAGCATTTCGACGATGGTGCCGAGTCGGTGATTTGGCGCCGAAGGATGCAGGGCATGGCTCAGTCGCATCGTGCACAACGGCGTGATGCGGGCGCAGAATGTGGCGAACATTGGCACGTCGTAGCGGGCGTTGTGTGCGACGACGAGGACGTGCTCATTTCGAAACTTCCCTGAATGGGCAACACCGAGGAATTCATCAAGAGTCGGCTTATCCGCAACCATGGACGCGGTGATGCCGTGGGTCCGCTCGGCTCCGGGCTCGATGGGGATGCGGGGATTGATGAGCGAGTGAACGTCCTCGATGACGTTGAACGAGGCATCGAACTCGATCCACGCTATTTCAACCGGTCGATAACCAGGCTCAAGTCCGGTGGTTTCGAAGTCGAGGACGATCATTCGGTCGAAGTGCAAAGAGCACCTTTCTGCCATGGCGCTATGGTGGGCGCTCTCCATCATTCTTCCAATGAATCGTCGGGCATCGAGTCACTGAAGAGTCTCTTCATCATTGTTACGAACCCATCGCCGTCTTCCATGTCGTCCTCGACGATGTCGCCCGCGAGGATCGCGAAAAATCGATCGTCCCAGATCCGGGTGATCGATTCGAGGTACCACCCATCGCCTTCGAGTTCGCTCGCCGCGTATTCGAGTGCGTCGACCATGATGCGGGAAAAGACGCTGCAGACCTCGAATCGGTTCTCGTTGAAGTTCTGCCGGGTGACCTTGAACTCGATGAGGTTCCGCAAACTTGCGAGGAATGCCTCGCTGCGTGGGTCGAATCGGTGGTTTTCGTCATTGTGTCGTGGGGTAGGGGACATGGAAGCTCCTTGTGTTCGTGTCACCGGGGTCGGTGATGATCGGTTGGAAGGCACAAGAAGGTTCGGTCGCTACATGCCGTGAATCGTACGCCGGGGGTGTGCGCTGAGGCCTCGTGCTACACCCCATAGCCATAATAGGTACATCTGCAAGTAATACCAGCGGACGAGGTGTCCGTGGCTTGCAGGAGAGAGCGAGGAGGCTCATGTCCCTGTCCCTTCAACCCGAGTACCAGACGTCGATCACCTTGGA
>VGZN01000941.1 GCA_016872635.1 Planctomycetota bacterium
GCAGCATGTAGCTGTCAGTTGTTGCCTCCACCGGGATAAACCCGGTGGAAAGCGATGCGCGGTCTCGCGGATTTCAGCCCTTCCTAGAGTCTAAAGCCTAAAGCCTTTCCCTAGCCCCTATAAAAAACGCGAGCGGTAAACTGCTGCGGGTTCATGAAGCCTCGCCATCGAAACCGGTTGGGGGTTTCGAAGCCCGGAGCGAAACCTCGGAACTTCGCAAGCAGTTACCGCTTGTGAGTTTGTTCGAGTGTCGCGCGCAGCACACTGGGGAAAGGTTCAAGCAGCACCGATGAAACAAGATCCCCCCCAGCGATGGGCTCAGTCAGCGCAATTTTAGTGCCGGGGCTGATGAATTTTTCTATGGAGAAAAACGTTGGGAAAAAACGGCCCTGTCAGTCCCGGTAGGCCGTCGATATCCCGGTTCGGGTGCGACAGGATGACGTTCTGGCTTTGTGGATGCGACAAAATGGCGTGCTTGTCCAATCGGGCGTGTGCAATTGGCTAACCACGTCGTGTTACGGACCGGGGGACCTATTCCTCAACGTTTATCGCGTGTCATTCGACGATTTTTGGATCGCATGGTATACTTTTCTGGTCTTGGTGGCCCAAGTGCAATCAGGCGGATTCGGTTTGCTGTAAAGCGTTATTGAGTAATGGCTTGCGGCTGTTTCGGGCGCGGTTTTCCGTTTTGCAAGGTTCGCTAATTGGCCAGCTTGGTCTCCAGCCCACGCGTTAATGATCATTTTTCAGGAGCAGTTCATGTCTACGACAGTCCCTTCCGGAGCATCCCACAAACCCTCCAAGACCCAAGTTATGACGGGCGCGGACATTGTGGTGCACTCTTTGGTGGAGCATGGCGTGGAAGTCGTGTTCGCTTATCCAGGTGGCTGCTCCATGCCAATGCATCAATCCCTCACGAAATACTCGGACCGATTGCGGACGATCTTGCCACGGCACGAACAAGGGGGCGCGTTTGCCGCCCAAGGGATCGCGCGGTCGACGGGCAAAGTCGGGGTCGCGATGGCGACGAGCGGACCGGGAGCCACCAACCTCGTAACCGCGATCGCGGACGCAAAACTCGACAGCATCCCACTCATTGCGATCACCGGCCAAGTTCCCACGGGCGTGATTGGAACCGATGCATTTCAAGAGACACCGATCGTTGAAATCTGCCGCGGCATCACCAAGCATCATTATTTGGTGACCAACGTTGAGGATGTTCCTCGCGTCATGAAGGAAGCGTTCCACATTGCGACTACCGGTCGGCCTGGTCCAGTTCTCGTTGATATGCCCAAGGACATACAGCTCGATAGCTGCGAAGTCGATTGGGACGTCCCAATGAATCTTCCCGGATACAATCCCACCAAACATCCCAATGCAGCACCCGAACAGATCCGTCAAATCGCTGCCGCGATCAAGCACAGCAAACGCCCCATCCTGTACGTTGGTGGT
>VGZN01000942.1 GCA_016872635.1 Planctomycetota bacterium
TTACCCATTCATTCTCATGTTGCGTAGCACCATACTGTGTTTCCTCATGAAGGGCACCGGATACCTTACGCTCCACTTTGTGGGACACCCAAACGCTCTTGATGCGTTTCTTGACGTCATCGCGGAAACCGTCCCACGGTGTATCAAGCAATTCACCCCCCCTATTTGAGCGTGGCTTAAGGTAATTCGCCAACTCCTGCAAACGGGCGCGACTCGTCAGCGCAATAACGATTGCATCGATAGCATGGTGACGATGATCGGCTCTGTTTTTTTCCCCTGGGCGTAGCGTGGACTTTTCGATCCATGCTGGACTATCAGGCAATTCTTCTAGGATGCTTTCAAGTCCCCATTGCCATCGAAGCTCTGCCGTCAAGCGTCCCTTCAATCCCAGTACATGGTGACCCGCATCAAACAAGCACCTCAAATACTCAGCGGTAGCTTTGGTGATATAGGCGGTATCCACTAATTGTCTTGCGACGAAATCGTCGTTGAGCAATTCTTTTTGAATAATTCTGCGATATTTTGCAAATGCCATTTTCCCATCTTTCACAAGATGCATGGCACGGGTCGCTATCTCATCGAAGCGAATTGGATGGCTGCTCCCTAGCCATTCATACGGCGTTCGGTCGTTTTTCTCGCCGTTTACATCTCGGAAGCAAAGCACCTTGTTCGATTGAGAGTCGTCTAGTGTTCGCGACCTCGGAAGAATGTGATCGACCTCCACCCCTCCACCTTCACCCCATAGTTGCGACTGACTGATTGGTCGACCGGTGTACAAACACTCGTACTTTTGTTCGACCCATAATTGATATCGCAGTATATTCTCTCGCGTGGGGCGTTGGTTATTTTCGACGAGTTTAACCGCGATCTGCTCTTTGGTCCTCTCTCTTTCACGAATGGTTTTGCTGTATTCATCACGCTTCAGTTTTCCCATCTGTAAATCGCGTGCCATTTCGACATGGATTTCATCGGGTTTCCCGTATTCGCGAATGATCGCATTTACCAATTTTCGAACTTCGCTAAGAGTTCGCTTCACCACGGGATTCGGGATGTTGCCGATGGGCGTGTTCTTCCTGCGTTGTGGATCAGGTAAGAAATCGAACAGTCGGCGCTGCAGTTGATCACGCCTCAAGTACCCAGCAGCATGGAGAGCCGAATCCTCAGGGTTAGAAGCAGAATAAATCATCCCTTGTTCTAAGAATGGCAGCAACTTCTCTATCGCCTTTAGGGACAAACTGCCATATCCATCGGGGAGAGGAGCACTTAAAAGGGCAGATATTTGCGAATCAACCAAACTCCATTCGGTCTTGGCTTTCTTTACAAACTCAAGTTCGTCAATATTCGGATTCAACAAGGATGAAACGATACTGTTTTTTGTCGACTCCTCTAAGTCGTGCCACCCATCGCCATAGCATTTCTTACTCGCGATGATCGAGTCTGTTCGATTGCCT
>VGZN01000943.1 GCA_016872635.1 Planctomycetota bacterium
CCGCGTTGAGGTGGACTTTTCCAACCGCTACTACCCCGTGTTTGTTCCTGCTGCACTCCAAGGAGCTTCTTATACAGACAGTGAACGCCAGTTGATGGCGGAGCAATTTTTAAGGGCGCTTTGCCATGACAATATCCAGCACCGCTATGATGCCCGCCGTTTAGAAAAGGTCGCAGAAAATTATCCGGGGCAAGATCCGCTTGCAGTTGTCAAGCAGCGGCTGGGTTATGAGCTGGAGATTATTATCTCGAAGGGGATGTGCGACTATATCTTGATCGTGTACGACTTTATCAACTGGGCAAAAGGGCGGCGTATCCCTGTGGGCCCAGGCCGAGGCTCAGGGGCGGGATCGATCGTTCTTTACCTGATCGGGGTGACCGACATCGAGCCGCTGCGCTTCCATCTGTTTTTTGAGCGCTTTATCAACCCCGAGCGGATTTCTTATCCTGATATCGACGTCGACATCTGCATGGATCGCAGGCAGGAAGTGATCGATTACACGATCCGCAAATATGGGCATGACAAGGTCGCCCAAATTATCACTTTTGGAACGATGAAGGCGAAGATGGCGATTAAAGATGTGGGCAGAGTGCTCAACGTACCGATCGCCAAGGTCAATGAAATCGCTAAAGCTGTGCCGGATGATTTGGCGATGACTTTGGAAAAAGCGCTTGCGATTGATCCCGACTTCAAAGATTTTTATGAAAATGATGAGGAGGCCAAAGCGATCATCGATTTCGCCATCCAAGTGGAAGGGTCGGTGCGCAATACCGGCATCCACGCTGCGGGGATCATTATCAGCGGGGAGCCGCTGATGGAAAAAATTCCTGTGTGCACGTCGAAGGATTCCCCCATGCTCGTCACGCAGTACTCCATGAAGCCGGTCGAAGCGGTTGGGATGTTGAAAATTGATTTCTTGGGATTGAAGACGCTGACATCGATCCAAAAAACAGTGGATGCTGTCAACCGGCGCTTGGAAGCACCGCTGGATTGGGTGAACTTGGAGCTGGACAATACGACAGCTTTTGAATTGCTCAACCAGGGGAAAACCTCCGGGGTGTTTCAGTTGGAATCATCGGGAATGCAAGAGCTTGCCAAGCAGCTTCATATCGATAAGTTTGAAGAGATCATCGCTGTGGGAGCTCTTTATCGGCCGGGGCCGATGGAGATGATTCCCTCTTTTATCAATCGAAAGCATGGACGCGAAGAGATTGAGAACGACCACCCGCTGATGAAAGACATCTTGAAAGAGACCTACGGGATTATCGTCTACCAAGAGCAGGTGATGCAGATCGCTCAGGTATTAGCCGGCTACTCGCTAGGGGAAGGGGACATGCTGCGCCGGGCGATGGGTAAAAAAGATAAAGCGGAAATGGCTCGCCAAGGGGAAAAATTTCGCAAAGGGGCCCAAGCTTTTGGGATTGACGAATCAAAAGCGATGGCAATCTTT
>VGZN01000944.1 GCA_016872635.1 Planctomycetota bacterium
GTTCTTTGAGAACATCAACAGCAGCCCCGATAGCTTGATCCGCATCTCCTCCTGCCAAGCCGCTCAACGCATCCATTGCGGCTGCGGTCCCAGGGGCTTCGTTGCCCAGTGCAGCGGAGATAACCGTCAACAGATCGGCAGAGTCATAGCGCATGGCTGTCCAATCCACGGCGGGGGAGTCCAAAGTGCCTCGCACGGGTAAGATCAATTGAGGAATACCAACCTGCTTTACGGATTCACGTTTTGCAAATATTTCGACGGGAACTGGGATTCCCAGCTGCAGATTGAGGGAATTGTCCATCAATCCGACACTGCCGCTGCTGGTGATTTGCAATCGCGGATCCAATTTTGGCAAGCCGACTTGTACGCCTTTATGAAGCACCTGTTCATCGCCGAGCGTGATCTCAATGAGCGACTCATCGACAAAGACGAGTTCGTTGACGACCTCCTTGTTGCGGAACTTAGCGATCATCTCCAAGATGTTGATCACCACCGGCTCCGAGGGGCCGCTGCGAACTTGGTGCAGCGACAACTGCGCTCGTCCTTGGGTGCGTTCGGCATGATCGAGTGGGACCTCAATCGCATCGATGTCTAAGGATACCTTGCCGTCAAACCATGCTGATTTTGCGAGGAGCGGGATGACGCGCCCAAGTCCTAGCCGTACTAATTCTTGGCTGATGTCAACTTGGTTGAGAATACGCGATGGCGCGATAAGGAGTCTAGAATTTCCGTCGAGGCTTTTGTATTGGACATCGATGCTGAAGGGTGGAATGACCAGTAGTTCTTCTTCGCGTTTTTGAGAAACAACAGCAACGGAGGCATCGGTGATGGCTATTTCCAGATCGATCCGAGGTGGTTTTTTTGACTTGGGCTCGCTCGTCGCGGTCTGTGAGTTCTCGATCGATCGCACGAGCTTTTCGAGATTCGACGAGTTTTCGAGCAGTTCGATGTCCACTTTGAGCCTAATAATGGTGATTTTGCCCAGGTTTCGACCACCGATAAGGTATCCCAAAAGCGAGCGATTCGATTCGATGGCTTGCACAGACAATAAACTCAGTTTCCCCTTTTCGTTCTGCTGAGATGCTTGTTGGACAGTCTGGGATGCGAGCGAATCCCGCTCCTTGGAAGAGGGGCCTTCCAACTGTTCCAGCTGAATATCGCGAAGGGCGATAGGCCGAATCCAACTGATATCGGCGGAACCAATTTCAAGCCGAAAGCCTTCGACTGCGAGTTTGTCAACAAGCTGTTGATAGAACCAACGTGACCCAACAATCGACGGCAGGAAGGCTAAAAGCGTCAAGAGAACGACAACGCACCCGAGAATACTCCAACCCATGGCCTTCACAAGCCGTCCATTTGGATTTTTCGACGGGGATTGAGGGCGTTCCTCGATGTTCGATGAAGCCGTAGGGGTCGATGAAGCCATGGGTCGCCGCTCGCTGGGGAT
>VGZN01000945.1 GCA_016872635.1 Planctomycetota bacterium
CAGGATGTGCTTGTGTTGCATCATGGATTGCTAGCAAAAATATTATTGTTGCTCTTCGCTAGTCGTTACTGCCCAACTCAAGGTGACTGCCTCGTTGTCCCGGATGGGGCTTGGGTCCGTTCAAGAGTAAGCGTTGCCCGAATCTGATCGTAGGGAACGGCACCGCCGAGATCGTCGAAGATCGGTCGCAAGCGTTCTCGACCTACTTTATCCGCAGCCCCGATGATCTTGAGTTGATCCTCGACGGGAACCCATGGGCTGATATCGTCGATCAGGTTTTGTTCGATCAACTCAGCAAGGTAGCCACCCACCGTGGAAACGGCACCGCCGATAGAAGCAGCGGTTTCTTCTAAGCTTCTGCCGGAGAGCAAGAGCGGTTTCGCCAGTGCTCGTAGGTTTGGTTTCGATTCGTTGAAGGTGGAAGAAGCCGAGGAACTCGGTGGTGTGGGAATGGTGGCATCGTGCGACATGCCTGTTTGACTGCAGTAACCCCGGATCGCGTCAAGGAATGCGGTCCCGAATTGATCGGCTTTGCTTGTACCGACTCCATTAACCAAGAGGAGTTCGGCTCGCCCTGAGGGGCGGCGAGCGCTCATTTCCGCCAAGACAGCATCGGAGAATACAAGGTAGGGTGGGATATTGGACTGATCGGCCAACAGTCTCCTCAGTTTCCTCAATGCTTCGAATAGATCTTTTGGAAAATCGAACGCCAATACCTGAGGCCTCTTCGTGGATTTCGCCTTTTTGACCGCATTGTGGATCAAACGAGGCTGATGGTCTCCGAACAGTGTTTCCTTGGAACGTATGTTCAGTTTAAGAATTGGGTATGGGTCGCTTGCAAGTTCAACGGTGCCTTGGCCGATCAACTGTTGGATCCAATCCCGCAGTTGTTCCTTTGGAAACTCCTTGAGGATGCCGAAGGTGCTCAATGTCGAGTGGCCTCGTCGTTGTACATCGGCAGTGTTGGCACCCACGAGGACGTCCACCACATAGTTAATCCCAAATCGTTCACCGGTACGGTGGATGCAGGACAAAATTTTTTGCGAGATGACTTTGGCATCTGCGACGTTATCGGTATCCCCTAGGCATACATCGCAAGCGTCGCAGTTTGTCGGGTTGTAGGATTCCCCAAAATACTCCGACAGCGATTTGTGACGGCAAACCGGTGTCTTGCAGTAGCTATCCATCTCCTGTATCTGGTGGCGGACCGCGTCGACCAATGCCTGATCGGCCATGGCTTCCATCAGTGAAGATTCGGTCATTCGCCGAATCGCTTGCACGTCGCGATGGCTATAGAAAAGAACGCATTCTGCAGGCAGTCCATCGCGACCCGCGCGTCCGGTCTCTTGTTGGTAGTGTTCGATCGATTTAGGGATGGATGTGTGGATTACAAACCGAACGTTGGAGCGGTCGATCCCCATCCCAAAAGCAACGGTTG
>VGZN01000946.1 GCA_016872635.1 Planctomycetota bacterium
ATCCGCACCCGCCATTATCTTTATTGATGAGATTGATGCCGTCGGACGGCGTCGAGGGACCAGCGCCGCCGTTCACGCCAACGAGGAACGGGAACAAACACTGAACCAGCTACTGGTGGAGATGGACGGCTTCTCCCCCCGCGAGGATATCCTGGTCATGGCGGCCACCAACCGGCGCGACATTCTGGACCCCGCGTTGCTCCGTGCGGGAAGGTTCGACCGTTGCATCTCCATTCCTCTGCCCGACCCGCGGTCGCGGGAAGAGATCTTCCGACGGCACCTCGGTGCCAGGCAGACCTCCCCCGCGGTTTGGGACGATTCGCTCATGTACCATTTCCGCCTCTTGACGGAAGGATGTTCAGGCGCGGATATTGCGACGATTGTCAACGAGGCTTCGATGCAGGCCGTCTTTCAAAATCACACCCGGGTCAAACCGGAGCACGTCATGCACGCGCTCGATCGGCACCATATCGGGATTCGGAAGCAACGAGACGAGCGGAGCGTCGACACCCTCCGACAAGTCGCGATTCATGAATTGGGACATGCCCTGGCGGTCAATATGTCGTCTTTTTTTCGTGTAGAAAAAATCAATATCCATCCGACGTACCAGGGCGTTGGAGGCATCACGTGGTTTCTCCCGTCCAACCGTTCGTCTTCATCGGTGGGCATGATGACACGCCAAGAGTGCATGGATCGTCTCTGCATCCTCCTGGGTGGCAAAGCCGCGGAACACGTGTTTTACGGACAGGAAGGGTGGACAACCGGGGCGACGCATGATCTTGAAAAAGCCCACGACTGGATCCACGAGATGATTCATCGCTTGGGAATGAGTTCCAAACTCCCTCATTACCATTCAGGGGGCTCGTTGTCCCCTACCATGGTTTCTGATCATCGACGGAAGGTTTGGGAAGACAACGAACGACAATGGATCCACGAGATGTACGATCGTATTTTTCGACATATTCAGAAGCATCGAGTCCTCATCGAACAGCGTCTCCTCCCTCGCCTGTTGCAGAACAAAGAATTGTCCAGGGACGAATGGGAGGCACTCCTTCATGGTCAGGACTCAGGTGACAAGAAATAAAAAAAAAATGAAATGCTCCACTTTTGTCTTGAAAGCGGACAACGACTATATAATAAAGGATCAACCATGAAACTCGGACGCCTTGGACGCACACTCTGGATAATGCTGTGTTCCGTGAACCGTATGAATTCCCTGGCCTTTTTTTTCCTGAAACCACCCACTAAACACGTCCTGCGATTTTCGATCGATCGCATTGATGATCAAATCGTGCTCTTGCTCCGGAAACGGATCGAACTCGCGAAACGGACCCGCCATGTCAAGGACACCATTGAAGATCCGGTCCGTGAACGACAGATTGTGACGCGATTGTCGCAGAAGAAAATGCTCCGCAATGAGTTTCTTCAACAACT
>VGZN01000947.1 GCA_016872635.1 Planctomycetota bacterium
GGTACAAACATCCGCATCTTGAGCATCTGCGATGGGGATGGAAGTCCTTCCGAGTCGGCGTTGGCTCGGAGCTCGGCATCTTCGGTGTCGATCTTGGCCAATCGCTTCGGGTCCACCCAAACCGACTGGCTGACGACTTTGTTCTGCTCCATCCATTGCTTGAGGTCGTCAGGGACCGTCCCACCCGAGGTCGCCGACATCTCGTTGAGGGACCTTTTGTTGTAGAAATTTTCAAGCGACCGTTCGAGGGGTACTTGCATGTAGGTTACGACGCGCGAGGCCATCGGAATCCCCACGACCAAGCCTAAAGCCAAGCAAATCGTGGCTTTCGTCAGCGCGATGCGCAGTTCGTCGAGATGCTCGCCGAACGTCATGGAGCTTTTTTCGAACAGATCGTCACCTTTCATCGGGTGCGAATCCTCTCGTTTATATGAAGTACAATTGCTGGTAGGTTAACGGGGGTGCACCGGGGGGGCTGGTTGCTCGCCCGCGGTTCTGACTTGCGGATCTGCAAGCTTTGGAACCGAAGCACCGGTTTTGTTATCTATCCAGCTTTGTTTGTCAGGGCCAATTTGGCAATCCATGTTTCCTCCGGATCAACCACTTCGTTTTAAACCCCTCTTCCGATCCTACATTTGGGGCGGTAATCGCTTGTCCAAGAGCCTCGGAAAAAAACTTCCCGATGACGGTATTTGGGCCGAAAGCTGGGAAATTGTCGATCATCGCGCAGGGGAATCGGTCGTGGGTTCCGGACCGTTCGAGGGGTGGTCGCTTCGCAAACTGATCCAACAATTTCCTGTCGAGATTTTGGGTGTAAACACCCCCAACGAACGGTTTCCGCTCCTTCTGAAGTATCTCGACTGTCAGCGTGTGCTGAGTGTCCAAGTCCACCCGAATGACGCTTGTGGGGCTCAAATGCCACAGCCAGATCGAGGAAAAACAGAGGCGTGGTATGTCGTTGAATCTGAACCGGACTCGGTCCTCTATGCTGGACTCAAGCCTGGGGTAGGCCGATCCGAACTCGAAAAGGCGATCGCTTCGGGAACGATGGAAGGGTGCTTGCACGTGTTGCGTCCCGAGGTGGGAGATTGCGTTTTTATCCCAGCGGGCACGGTCCATGCCCTCGGCGCCGGTTTGGTCGTCGCTGAAATCCAACAGGCGAGCGATTGCACATTCCGACTCTATGATTGGAACCGCATCGACAAGGATGGTCAGCCCCGTCCATTGCACGTCCAGCAAGCCCTTCAGGTCATCGACTTTGAAAGTGGACCAGTCGATTTCGCAACCCGCATCTCGACACCGACGCCCGATCAGAGTTTGCTCGTCGCATGCGATAAATTCCGGTTGATGGAATCTCGAAGCACTCAGCCAACCCAACTTCCGACAAATGACTTTGCGATTGTGACAATCCCTAAGGGGGCCGCTCAAATC
>VGZN01000948.1 GCA_016872635.1 Planctomycetota bacterium
ATCCACGCTATGCGGTAACCACCGTGGTATGTTCCGAAGGGTACCCTTCGGAGCCCAAGACCGGAGCCATGATGCAGTGGCCTAACGAGCCGGGGGATGATCGTTATTGTTTTCATGCAGGAACGGCGTGGAAAGAGAATCAGGTGGTTAATAGTGGGGGCAGGGTCATGGCCACCACTGCCTTGCATCCTGAACTTGATCAGGCCGTTTTGAAGAGCAGGAATCTGGCCTCGGCAGTGGATTTTGACGGGGCCTTCTATCGATCCGATATTGGAGATGATTTGTTATCAGGCAATCGTTCGTTTTCGCGCAATGGTTCGTAAACGCGCGATGGTTCGTAATTCCTAGATCGGTCGTTACTGCAGGTATTTCTGGTGAATCCTCCACCAACGATCTGGCAATTCTCCGGCAGTTGCTTTGAGGTAGTCATCGTAGGTACAGGGCACCAACAGCGATCGCTCTTTGCGTGATCCCGCAGGAACTGGTAGCGTAACTTCGATCCACCATCGGCCGCTCTTCTGGCTTTTCACAAAAATCAATTCATGATCTCCTGGCAGGGCCATCGTGTACCTCGTATAATTCCTTGAATTGACCCGAGGGGTGTCATCGCAGCGTTGTGAAATTCCTTCCAACAAATACCAAATACCTTGGGCGAGGACTTGGGCCCCGGCCTGAGCCTGCGGTTGCGCCATGGTATGATCATGATCAGATTTGGGTGAATGATCCAATGGATAATAGTCGCAGAAAAAGGCGGCCTTCAGCAAATCGTTGGCCCCGGCATAATGAGTCAGCTGACAAAATTCATGCGCGAAAAGCCCGTTGGGCCCTCCATAGGGATTTCCTTCTGTATCAGACCAACGAACACTGCTCAAACTAAAAACGGTGAAATCGGAGGATCGAAGGAGAGGCTCTGCCCAGTCTGGATGCTGTCGCAGAGGGCCTAATCGAAGCTGCTCAAAGCGCATTTGTTCCATGAGAGCAGATTCACCAGCTTCTTGATTGTGGGATTGACCGGCCAAACAGCTCAAATTGAAAAGATGCAAAGAATCGTTTTCGACCAAGCTCCTAAGGGCAAATTCGTACGGTGCCAGGTCCGGACCCGTTTTGAAATGTGTACGGGAAGAGACAATCGATACGTCGGTGGGACCATTCCCTTTGAATCCCTGGAAGATCCCTCGGAGCAGGGGTAGGCTTCCCCCAATCCAAACTGGAATATGGCCCAGCTCCCTCAAATCTGAGCCTACCTGTGCCATAGCCGAAAGGGTATCCTCGAAGGACCTCCCCGCAATCATGTTACCCATATCTGCCACAGCCGGAAATTGCTCATCCCATGGCAGGGCATAGAGTGCAACGCGAATCCTATCGGCTGCCACCCCACCTGACTTCAAAGGGGTGGCTGAACTCTCCGGACTTTGTCTAAAATCGTCAAG
>VGZN01000949.1 GCA_016872635.1 Planctomycetota bacterium
CTGAGTTGGAGCAATATTATGCGGTACACAGCGCCGACCTAGCTGTGCGATTTAGCTTGGATAATCGAAGAGGGGGTGGCTTCGTTGATACCATTGCAACTGCAGTCCTGGCGCACTGGCATATTGCCCGTATCGGGATATTGGCAGTCTCATTTTTTGAACTCTTGCCGGCTGATGCCCCCGATTCTGAAGGCCAGCGATATGATGCTTTGGTGAGGGCGTCGGACTATTTAACAGGGCTGTACAACGGGAATCCGTCGTGCCTGCGTCCATTGATCGACTTGCATCATCTAGAGCTGTTCCTTACCTGGGGAACGCTCATGCAAGTTGGGCGAGAAACAGATTTATCAAATCTTATTAGGATGCTCGTCCATCGACTAACAATGCGGCGATTTGGCAATGCTGAAATTCCTTTCATCGAGGGCCACAACTCGGTTGCTTTAGTCTTGGAGTATGTCGCATCAGGTGCGAAACCACATGAATTCTGTGATACCAGCTCCGTATACCTCACTTGCCTGCTAGAACTCATTTGTCGTTTCGAGCCAAGCTCACGCGATCAGCTGCTTTCCGATACCTATCGAAGACTGGTCCAAGGTCGAAGCGACGAAGGAAATCAAATCAATGGCACCGAACCAATCGATCTGATGTTGTGGATACCGCCCGAGGATTGGGGCGAGAAGGTTCTCACTCATAGCTTAGCTCACGAAGGTGAATGCGCAACAATTCGATTGGGACGATTCGGTAACGAGACATTGACCGGAGCAGAAATCTACGAGCACATTAGAGGCATTGTTATCGAGACAAGGCAAAAAAGACCGTTCAGCTATCCCAAGGGTGTACCGTATTCGGTTGTATTACTTGCATGCATAAAACATCGCAGTCCACTTCCCCCCGAATTTTGGAGGCGATCCGTGTTCGGTGATCTAGGCCAATCACCGGAGTCGAGCACCAGCCACGATATCGTTAGTCCATCACTCAATGGCACGAACATGACTGATGAGGTTCCAAGGGATGAGTAGTGGTAGCGGGGTATCATTTATTGGCTGGATCGACTTCACCGATGAGGATCAGAAGCGAGCGCAAGACTACCTACGTTCTCTTAACGAAGGTACGCTCGACGAGCTTGGTTTTGGCATCATTCGTGACGCTTTTGCCGATATTTTCTTTCCAGCGACATCGACCATCATGACCAGGGCACGGTACTTCATCCTGGTCCCGTCAATTTATCTCGCAACTCTTCAGCGGGGCGACCACGGCACGAATGCGAAACGCAAGTGCGAGCGAATGGAGTTGTCGCTGCGCAAGAAGCTAATCGAGAACAAATCCATCGAGAATTATCGGAAGGAAGAGGTCAAGCGATACCCGGCGTCAATTTATTGGGCGGGGCTGCGTCGTTTAGGTATCGTCAATCCACAGATCGGGTCGCA
>VGZN01000950.1 GCA_016872635.1 Planctomycetota bacterium
GTAGCCGTCCTTTCAGCTCTGAAAACCCTCGGAGTGGATGGCATCAAAGGTGTCGGCGGCAGCTTGATCATCGCGCCCAATGAGTTCGACTCCATCATTCATGGCCACTTGCTGCTCAATACCAATCGTCAAGGGATCCTGCGCGTGCTCAGGCCAAAAAGTGGTTCGACCGAGCCTGAGGCATGGGTGAGTGATCAAATCATTTCGTACCTCACGATAAATTGGGATTTTGGAAAGACACTCAAAGCAGTCCAGGAGATCGTCGATACATTCGCTGGCGAAGGTACTTTTGAGAGTCGCGTCATCGCCGAGGGGAGCAAAAACATGGGCATCGATCTTCGCAAGGACTTGATCGATGTACTCGATGACCGTTTGACGTTAGTACAGACCATTGTGCCTCCCAAGAAAATCAACAGTCAGGCCAACGTGTATAGTCTGCATGTGAAAGAAGCATCGCGACTGAGAACCGAAGTTTTGCCGAAACTGTACGAGAAGCTCAAGACCGCAGGACCGGCCGGCCTCAAGTCCAAACTCGTAGGGGATGTCACGGTCTACTACGTGGACATTCCGCAGGAAGCGGGGCAGCGCAACCCCAACATTCGACTGCCCCAGCCTGCGTACTGCCTATTGGATGACGAGCTCATCGCAAGCGATTCGCTCAAGGCGATCGAAGAAATCATCGCCTTCAACTCGGGCGGCGATGGCCCGCTGTCGGAATCGATTGAGTTCAAGTTGGTCCGCGATCGCATCAAGGCCCAAACAAAGAACGCGGACATGTCGATCATGGCCTACCAACGTCCGGAAGAGAGCATGCGGCTGATGTATGATCTGGCAACCGATCCGGATAACATCAGCAATCTGGAAAGTATGTCGGAGAACAACCCTTTCTTCCAGGCTTTGGTCACGGCCCTCAAGGACAAGAAGCTGCCCCCGTTTGAAGTGATTGCGAAGTACTTGGCCCCCGGCGGAGCGTTTGTGATCGACGAAGAAACGGGATTGCACTACACGGGATTCTCGATGCGACGCGAGTAGCGTGTGTCTATCCTGAGTCCGAGTCCCGGTTTACTATGAGGCGGAGCGAACTTTCCCACCCCTTGGGGAGTAGCTGTCCATTTTACGCAAATCGGGTAGCGTCGCGGGGTCGGAATTTGCTATCCATGTGGCATGAACGCAAAACAAATCCGCGAAGCCCTTGCTGAAGGCAAACTGATTGATGTCGAGTCATTAAGTGCCTGACACGAATGGCACTGTACGGCTACCGTAATTTGTTTCACTCAAAGGAGTTATCTCCCTTGTTGAGCCTCTGTCGCAGCTTGTCTCGGGGTTCCATCATTAGCGTGTACTGGTCCCTTCGTCGCTTGACACATCTCGGTTCGAACCGGTCCGGTCTATGACCGACTTGGCATTGCGATATGCAG
>VGZN01000951.1 GCA_016872635.1 Planctomycetota bacterium
GTAATCCACGAGACGCCGAAGGCCAGGTGTACCTATCGTGGGGATTAACTTTTTACTTTTAAACAAACAATGACGCCAACAACAACTCATCGAGAAGAATCCGACAGCATGGGAACAATTCCCGTTCCTCATGATCGCTACTACGGTGCGCAGACAGCGCGCTCCCTTATTCACTTCAACATTGGAGATGACATCAAGCCGGCTGCTTTGATCAAGGCCTTGGGGCAACTCAAGAAGGCTTGTGCTTTAGCGAATCATGAGCTTGGAATTTTGAGCGAAGAAAAAAAAGAGCTCATCGTGCGAGCAGCCGATGAAGTGATCGAAGGAAAACTAAACGATCATTTTCCACTTCGCATCTGGCAGACGGGAAGCGGCACGCAGAGCAACATGAATGCGAACGAGGTGATTTCGAATCGCGCAATTGAGTTGGCAGGTGGTGTGCTGGGTTCGAAAAAACCGATTCATCCGAATGACGATGTCAATAAATCGCAATCTTCCAACGACACTTTTCCAACAGCGATGAATGTGGCAGCGGTGACAATGCTGCAAGAGCGTCTCTTGCCGAGTGTCAAAGAACTGCGACATGCCTTGAATGAAAAAGCAAAAGCTTTTTCCTCGATTGTCAAAATTGGACGGACGCACTTGCAAGATGCGACGCCGTTAACCCTGGGCCAGGAGTTTTCTGGCTACGTGGCGATGTTGGATCAAGACCTCGAGCGGATCGAGACTTCATGCCAAGGGCTTCTTGGTCTCGCGATTGGGGGTACGGCCGTTGGAACAGGACTCAATGCGCCTCCGGCGTTTGGGGATAAAGTCGCTGCTGAGTTGGCGAAAATGACAGGATTTTCTTTTTTCTCTGCCAAAAATAAATTTGCAGCCTTAGCGAGTCATGGAGAATTTGTGATGGCGAGTGGGGCCCTCAAATCACTCGCTGCCTCGCTCATGAAAATTGCGAACGACCTTCGCTGGTTGGCCTCGGGTCCTCGCTGCGGTCTCGGCGAATTGATCCTGCCTGAGAATGAACCTGGTTCTTCGATCATGCCAGGCAAAGTCAATCCGACGCAATGTGAAGCGGTCACGATGGTCGCGGTTCAAGTCATGGGAAATGATGCTGCTATCGGGATTGCGGCATCAATGGGAAATTTTGAGTTGAATGTTTTTAAGCCGGTCATCATTCACAATTTTCTCCACTCGGTGCGCTTGCTCGGTGATGCCTGCCACTCCTTCACAGAACATTGTGTGGAAGGGATCGAAGTGAATCACCAACAAATTGAAAAATATGTAAAAGAATCACTGATGCTTGTTACCGCTCTTAATCCTCACATCGGCTACGATAATGCTGCAAAGATTGCCAAGAAGGCTCATCAAGAAGGGACAACTCTCCGCGAAGCCGCTCTAGCGTTGGGTTTGCTGACTGA
>VGZN01000952.1 GCA_016872635.1 Planctomycetota bacterium
CTCAAATCGAGCGAATCGTTTTCGGCACCTCTCGAACTCCTCAAAAACATGGGGAAAAAACTTAATTGTTCGGTTCCTGTCCTGTCCGCAGGACCGCTCTACTGTCTACTGTCTACTGTCTACTCTCTACTCTCCTGGTTTTCCCCGGGGTTTTTCGCATTTCTGGCCAATTGCTTTGGAGTTCTGTAGCGCCCATGCTGGCTCGGTGCATGGCGGAATGCGGCGTTGTATTTCGCGTCGCGCACCGAAATTCGAGTCGTTTTTCGAGTCGCGCTGGGTCGCCAAAACACCGGGGTTTTGCATGTCACGCCATGATCCACGCCCGTGGAGGTGGTAGGATTCGAACTATTTGAGTGATGTTTCGAAGCTTGGGGATGATGAGGCCAAACCAACCTATGCAGCGGATTAGCGATAGAATCTGACGGTGTGGTTCGCGTAAGGTCGCGATCGACGACATAGACCTTGAGAAGGTCGCTGCTGCGAATGAGCCGAAAGTAAGTAATTTTCCAAACAGCGACCGATAATGCTCTTTGGCGACCACGGATCTTTGCAGCGCCTAACTTTCCTTATTTCTCGGCCAAGATATGTCAGCCGACTTCGAACACGAATGCGTAGCCGTTTGGAGCTTGCAAGCCTGTTGTATTGAAACCTTTACTGCGGAAAATCTATGTCCACAACGCCTCTGCTCGATGTTCGAATGTTGTCGTACAGTTTTCGGAGCAGGGTCGCGGTCGACGGTATTTCCTTTTCGATCCAACCCGGGGAATTCTTCGGTCTCTTGGGTCCTAATGGTGCGGGCAAGTCGACCACCATATCCTGTATCGCTGGGCTGATGAGCCGTTTTCGAGGCGCGATGTTCTTTCGCGGCGAACCGTTTTCGCCTGCAAGTCGATCGATCGATCGGCAGAGGATAGGGATCGTGCCTCAAGACTTGGCGGTTTACGATAACCTCTCGGGTCGAGAGAATCTACAAATGTTCGGAGGCTTGTTCTGTCTTGCAGGAAAGAAATTGCACAGCGCGGTCGATCGACAATTGGAGATCGCCGGCTTAATCGATCGAGCAAGGGATCTGGTCAAAACCTACAGCGGCGGAATGAAGCGACGCCTCAACCTCGCGTGCGGCTTGATTCATCAACCCGAGTTGGTTCTTCTACACGAACCGACCGTTGGAGTGGATCCGCAGAGTCGCAGCCATTTGTTCGATTCCCTTCAGAAGATTCAATCGGAGGGGACGACGATCCTCTAACTACCCACTACATGGAAGAGGCAGAACGCTTGTGCAATCGCATCGGCATCATGCACAATGGAAAGATCATCGCCTGCGGCACATCCGATGAACTCGCTGCTTCGAGCGGTCTGACCGATTCCAATTTGGAACAGGTATTCTTGAAACTGACCGGTCGGAGTTTACAGGAAT
>VGZN01000953.1 GCA_016872635.1 Planctomycetota bacterium
TTCGTGGTCAAAAAATGGTTCGGTCATCTGCGCCCCTTCGAGTACGAGTACGAGTACGAGTACCGTTTCACTGAGTACGAGTACGAGTAAATCCGACCTGAAGCACGAACGCCTCGGATCACGCGGCGGCGGCCGAAGATGATCCATTGCCGAAACGCGCGATCCGCCGCTCGCGTGCATCCGTTTGTTCATCGCGATCCGGGGCAACCGTGGCAATTCATGGCCCATCATATCCCGGACCCCAAAACCACAGCTCTCCTGATTCGCGATCCAGTGTACCAAGTTCCTTCGGCTTGAGGGCGGACTGCCGTGGCGAAACACCAAAATCCTCGGCGCCGCCAAGCCACGCAGTACAAGCATCAATCAACATTGCAAGTCCATCACCGGTCATTTCAATCGTCGCGTTTTCAGTATCGTGTCGGATGTTCATTACCCGCAGGTCTTCACGTTCGGTAGCGACGACCAAACGCATGTTCGTCAACGCCCGTTTTCGGGAAGAACTGGCAAAAGTGAGCGTACGTTGTGCTGGACGGCTCTCCTGGCGCAGTTCATTTAGTGCATCGAGAATGGGCGCACCACCCTCGACGCTGCCGTGGTACAGGCAGAGATTGTGTTGGGCGACACCAATCCTGCCGTCATGGACCCAAAAGTCGACTTTGAGATTCGAGAACTGCGGCTTGACCATCGTCGATTCGGGGCACAATCTCAGGGATCTCTCGGCGATGAACGGGGGCGTTGACCGGGCCGCCGCCAATCAACATAGACTTCAGAAACGACGCGATCGGCGGCTCCGCGTCCAACGCTTGGTTCTGTCGAGTTTAATACTGAGGTTACGAGCAGGCGTACAGCCTTAATTCCATCTGGTTGTGTTCACGAATTCAACGAATGCGAATACAAGTATGACTGCAAAAGTCAAAAATGGGACAACGATGGCTGCAAGTGCAAGACTTTGATCGAGGGTCCATTTAGCGTTAGCCGTTTTGCCATTTCGCGATCTGATTAAGTAAGCTAATGATAGGATCCAACCTAGGAGGGTGCCAAATTCCGCAACTCCCATTATGGACCAAAGTATCGTTCGTGGTAATCCCGGTTTGTAGAAGCTTTCGTTAAAGATCGGTGAAGACGATTCTCCTAGAAAGAATGCGATTCCGAATCCGATAAAACATCCGAAAAAGATTGAAATAGCCACCCATCCGAACAGTACTCGTCGATTGTCGGATACTGGGTGTTGGCTTTGCATGATTTGCGAGATCGTATTTCTGTTCAGGGAATCGCTGCAACTAACAGCATGACAGAACGACCGCATTGACCGAGTGCGAGGAGAAAAAGTCACCATGTCAGAGCGCGCCGATCGAGCACTTCGGTCCAATGCTTTGTTCGTGCGTTGTCTCGTACTCGTACTCAGCATCGCGGT
>VGZN01000954.1 GCA_016872635.1 Planctomycetota bacterium
CTCATTTTCGTTACCTCTTTCCTTTCAACTCGCGATTCTCCCTGTACCATCGGCACCGCTCCAAGCATCGCCGTTCATGATCATCAATATCGACGCTGGCGAGCTGCTCGCACATCTCCCGAAACGTACTGCCGCTGACCACACCATTACCGTTGAACTCAAAAATCCACCAATCACCGTCCTGTTTTGCGATTTTGCATCCGACTTCCAGCAGACGCGGGAGAAAATCAAAGGCGCACGAACAATCAGATGGACCCGCGTTCTTGTGAGTGTCTTCTGTCATTCGCACACCTCCCGGATTGCTGCGGCCTCGAGAAAATCTCTGATCGCGAGCAACAGCGATTCGGTCTTGAAATACAATTCCCCGCTCCCGCAGGGCGAGATGCCTTTTGGCAACGGGTCCTTGTTGCAAAAAGTCTGAACGTTGCAAATGTACTTTTGGGCGATGGTCGTGAAATGTCCGACACCACTGCTGTCGGTGTGCGATTTCATTGCAATTTCTGCCGAGCCAGAATGATAGAGGAGGCGATTTAGCAGAGCCGCTAGCTTGCCCGCCTCGGTCTGTGCTGCTCGCTCGATGGTTCTGGGACCAACAGGGAATCGATTCATTGCCTTGCCCCTTTCGCCTGTAGTTCAGTTTGCTCTGTTTTTTCGACACGTTTTGGCGATGTGTCGATCGCTTCGACATCAGGTGGTGCGTCGTCGAATAGCCTGAAAAAAAGCCAGACGCAAACGCAAGAAAATACAGCGACAGCGAGCGTCACAATCACGATGACAGCCTCCGCATGAATCGTGTTGTCGCGATCGGCGGATCAATCCGGCGCGGAAAAGCTGCGGCAGGTTCGGGTGCGGAATCGAGAAAGTCTGCGAGTGCGGACTCGGTGACGCGGTAATGCTTCTGGTTTGCGGTGCCTAGATTGATGGCCGCGAGCCGCCCGCGTGCAATGTGCTGCTTGACGGTGCTGACCGAGCAACGCAATCGGTCCGCAACCTCTCGCATGGTCAAGATGCGATTTGTTTGAGACATGGTTTCCCTCGGTGAAAAACCTGGCCGGGCTACCGGAGGGTACTGGAAGTATGCCGATCAACGGCGAGAAGTCAAGGCCCATACGGACATCGCAAGCACCATTGCTGCAACGATCAGCTCGTAGTGGTGACCGTCTTCGAGCATGTGACCTGACGTGTCCGAGGAGCTCCTAGACTGTTGGAAAACAAAAATCTAGGAGTCGCGTGATGTGGGATGTTTGGGTTGTTGATTTGCTGACAGGCGAATCGTTCGTGGGCTGGGAGTCAGTCTCGCTTCGGAGAGCGTCTCGGATTGCGCGGCACTGGCCGGATCGGGCTAGCTGCTTGGTCTTGTGTCCCAGTGGCGTCGGACCTGCGACGTTGTTCCGCTAGTTGCTGCAAAGTTT
>VGZN01000955.1 GCA_016872635.1 Planctomycetota bacterium
ATTGAGTTCTGTCTTGACGACCTCGGCACCGTTAATCGCGGCAAGCGAATTGGATGCGTCATGGAATTTCGGTGCCGCGATGGCAACTTGAATGCGTACTCGAGGGTCTAGATCGGTTGCTCGTTCAAGGACTTTCTTAATCGTCTCTTCATGGTTGGGTTGGTGATCACCTGCGAGTCGAACGCCCCATGCTCGAAGTTCTGGGTTCTCGTGTTGCAGCAGTTTCTGTAGGTAGGTTGGTGGGAGTGTCCCCGCGGAAGCTAGTGCCCACATCGCATGCATGCGATGCTTTTGAGGCGTGTCGGTTGTAAGAGAAATATTCTCGAGTTGCTTTTGAGTTTGTGATTCTTTTGCAATCGTACGTTCAGCTAGTTCCAATTGCGCGCGTTGCCGAACGAATATGTTCTCGTTGCCTAAAGCTTGAACCAACATGTCGTTGGAAAGTTTGTGTATATCTGCGAATGTTTTCTTCGGGCGTTCGTCATACACGATGCGATAAAGTCGACCTTGGCCTCTGTCGACACCCTTGGGGTCAGCAGAAGCGTCTTGGTAGCAATGGTATCGGTCGTACCAATCGAGGACATAGAGACACCCATCAGGTCCTACTTTTTGAGCAACCGGCATGAACCAAACATCGTTGGCGGTCATGAAATCGGGTTCACCAAACCCTTGGTAGGTTGCACCAGAGCGACTGATTCGGTCGACATTGATACAACCACCATGGATATTGCCCATGTAGAGTTTCTCTCGATACGCTTCAGGATATGCTGCCGAATCAAAAAACTCGATTCCGCAATACGCTGCCATTTGGTGTTTGTGCTTGACGATGGAATCCCCCCACCACGTGTGCGGCGGATAGGGACCACCTTGGCGAAGGTAATAGGCGGATTCCGTCAGATGCCATAGATGGTCTATGACACAAGCGCTGATAAACGCGCTTCCTTCGGTGTCAAATGCAATTCCCCACGGGTTGCTGGTACCTTCGCAAAACAACTCAAACTTACGGGTGCGAGGATGGATGCGGAACATAGCGCAGGTGAAATCAAACGTCTGATCGCCTTGAGTAACCACGGATCGATTGAAAACACCGTTGAGACCGTAGAGGTACCCGTCCGGCCCCCAGGTGAGTGCGTTGGGTAGTTCGTGGGTGTCGTATCGGCCAAAGCCCGTTGCGATAGAGGTCGATTTGTCGGCGACATCGTCACCGTTGGTGTCTTCTAAGAACAAAATGTCCGGCGCATTGGCCACCCATACTCCACCGTGGCCAACTGCGATTCCGGAAGGGATGTTTAACCCCTCCGCAAAGATGGTGACCTTGTCCACGCGACCATCGCCGTCGGTGTCATCGAGAATCTTGATCCTGTCTCGACCCGGACCAGGTTCGTGTCGTGGATATTCAAAACTCTCTGTC
>VGZN01000956.1 GCA_016872635.1 Planctomycetota bacterium
ACAACATGCATTCCGCCCAGGTCGAGTTCCCACCAGGGTGCTTCGCTGATCGCGGTATGAGTCGTGGAATTGTCCGCCCAATTTCCTGATGTGTTGCCATCGACGGCGCGAAGAGCTGCTCCTCCGAGTATTTCCGAGCTTTGGGTAGCCGTGCCACGGGATGCAATATTCTCTGTACCTGAGAAAACCTGGACTTCGGCCAATGAAAGGATCCGCTCTTTACCGGGCAAATCGATGCGAATGAATTTACCACGCGTCTTCGCCGCATTGAGATCGAGCAAGCTAGCCGAAACATGGGTCAGAACAAAATTCCCGTCACCTTTCCCAGCGCCCTGGTTAGGGAACGCAACATCAGGCTTGGAGTCAATCCTTATCCCAGCCAAATTTTCTGCCGCTATCCCGTCGGGTAACGGGATGTCGATGGTTAAGGTGTCGTTTTCTGATTTGGAGTCGATTTGAATGAGTCCTTGTTCGGTGGCGGTTCCCGCATCGCCCGATTTTGTCTGGACCGAAGAAGGGGTTACCAACACCCAATCCAAGGGACGCTTGTACTTTTCCTCCCACTCCCTCTGCTCTGCCAACAACCCTGGATCCGCTTGGTTAATCTGCGAATCGATCCTTTCAAGATCGCGTTGTAATTCCTCGCGACGGTTGCGTTGCTCGGGCGAAAACCAAGCATAGGTGGGGGATTCGTCGCCACGGTCCGCATCCTCACTTTGATTCAACACCGCAAAGACTTGGAAGTACTCCTTTTGAGAAATCGGGTCGTATTTGTGGCTATGACATTGGGCACATGCCATGGTCACTCCCATCCAAACTGCCATCGTGGTGTTGACGCGATCGACGATTGCTACATTGCGAAACTCTTCATCATTCGTTCCCCCTTCATTATTGGTGAGCGTGTTTCGATGGAAGGCGGTGGCTACCAATTGGTCAGGGGTTGGATTGGGTAACAGATCCCCGGCCAACTGCTCGATTGTAAATTGATCGAATGGCATGTTGCTGTTGAAAGCCCGCACGACCCAATCGCGATACGCCCAAATTGTCCTAGGTGGATCGTCCGCATAACCGGCCGAATCCGCGTACCGTGCCATATCAAGCCATCGCCGTCCCCAATGCTCGCCGTAAGCGGGTGATGCGAGCAAT
Organism: Planctomycetota bacterium; assembly: GCA_016872635.1. Taxonomy (GTDB): domain Bacteria; phylum Planctomycetota; class Planctomycetia; order Pirellulales; family Pirellulaceae; genus JBKCUI01. The sequence goes on from VGZN01000956.1 coordinate 1,147, forward strand.
CGATCCACCAATTCCTCGTAGGCGAGGGGGGACGGATTATTGATGAAAGCAACTTGCTCTTCGAGCGTTGGTGGCAGGCCGGTAAGATCCAAGGTGACACGCCGCAAGAGAGTCGCCTTGTCAGCGCGAGGCGAGGGCTCCCACCCTTTCTCTTCCAGTTTGCGCAAAACCAACCTATCGATAACCGATTCATGCCAATCCGGAAATCGCGACTCCCAATCGGAGGCTTGGGTTTCAACGACAGGCATCCGTGGGGTT
>VGZN01000957.1 GCA_016872635.1 Planctomycetota bacterium
GAGAAGGCTGCTTTCCAAAAAAGTGTGGACGCCGTGAAATCGCTAGTTGCATCGATGGAAAAGCTGCTGGCTAGCTAACACGACCGACCACGAAGGCTAGCATTCATTTTTTTCTCGATAGATTGAAGTTTCTTCAATCTTGCGGTGGCGGCATTGACTCATGAGCCGCCATCGCCGTACAAACGCTCGCCGAGATGGATTTCTCCTTCGATGCTTGGAGCCCTTCGACGCTTGGAGCATCGCGAATTCTCCCCTGTTTTCCGAAGTTTGTTCACCGAAGAAGGATCCCAGGAATGAGTCGACTGCAAAGGCTGTTGAAGGACCGCATGGGTGCATCGGCATCGCGATGCGACACACTGCATGAACGCTCTTTGACCGCTCCGCCTCGCTTGGGGTTCTCTTATCGCTTGTTCGTTCCAGAGCATTTCGAAGCTCGGTACGAATATCCACTTTTCGTGTGGCTGCACAGCGACAACAGCAGTGAATACGAGTTGGATTCGATCATGGAGGGGATGAGTGTTCGAAACTATGTAGCGATCGCGCCCCGGGCACATCGGGTTTCCAAAATTTCCAAGCGGTTGTTTCGTTGGGGAACCAACCTGGCTGACTTGACGATGGCGGAAGAGTTCGTCTTCGATTCCATCGATGAAGCTTTAGGATCGTTGCCGATACATTCCGATCGGATTTTTCTGGGTGGGTTTGGCACTGCGGGTACGATCGCTCAGTGGATCGGATTGAGGACTCCATCCCGATTTGCTGGAGTGATTTCCATCAATGGTCCCTTTCCCAAAACCAAGCGTGCACTGGCAGGTTGGAAGCAATGCAGGGCTTTGCCGATTTTGTTCGCACAAGGATCGGACTCGCAACAGTGTTCCGATGATGATGTGATCGAAACGATACAGGTTGCGCATTCGGCTGGATTGGATTACCGGTTCGTTCGATTCGAGGCGGGCCAACCAGGTTTCGGTAGCATGGATTCAACCGGAGGTGCCTTGGGTGCCTCTCAGACCGATTCGCTCGACACAGAGATGCTTTTAGCAGCCAACCGATTCATGATGGGAATCGTGACGTCAACCGAGGTTCCGCTCGTGGTGAGTTCCGAAGAACCTTCGAGGTCTGTTGCTTCGGCCTTTGGCAACAACTGAGCGGCCGGTGAGGGCCTCTGCCGGCGACTGGCATAAATTGGCCCTTCGATCCTCCTTGCAGGCATTTTCTCTTTATTCTCCCAACATCCCGTCCGCGGGAGCGAAATTCTTTTCGTCTTTCTTTTCGTCTTTCTTTTCGTTGGTCTGGTACATAGTCCGAGAACTTTACGTCGAGACTGCGGACCGGTGTCCATCGCAAACTCCGCGTAAGGGAAGATATCCCCACCCAAGGGAGAAATGCGAACTTTTTCA
>VGZN01000958.1 GCA_016872635.1 Planctomycetota bacterium
GCGATTACTAGTCGCAGACCGCTCCCTTAGAGGCAGAGCCAACCAACTTGGTGAACTTATGCAATACGCCTCGGGTATAGCGGGGTGGCAGAGGCGAGAATGATGCCTTTCGCTTCTCTATTTCGGATGCATCAATCATGAGATCAAGTTTTCGCGATGGGATATCTATCCGCACTCGATCGCCATCTTTGATCAGCGCGATCGGGCCACCATCGACTGCTTCAGGCGAGATATGTCCAACGCACAGTCCTGTGGTTCCACCAGAGAAACGCCCATCGGTGAGCAGTAAGACTTTCTTACCAAGACCTGCGCCCTTGATCGCACCAGTGATCATCAACATCTCACGCATTCCAGGTCCACCTTTCGGACCCTCATAACGAATGACAATTACATCGCCCTCTTTGATTGTTCCATTCTCAAGGGCTGCCATCGCGCTCTGTTCACGGTCAAAGACTCGAGCAGGACCTTCAAAAACTTCTACATCGATACCAGCGTTCTTGACGACCGCACCTTCTGGTGCAAGTGAGCCACCAAGAATGGTGATTCCGCCACCTTTGCCCATCGGATTCTTTGTCGCTCGAAGGATCTCTCCATCTGGATCTGGTGGTGCGATCGTCGCGAGATTCTCAGCCATCGTCTTTCCGGTAACGGTGAGGCAATCACCATGTAAGAGTCCAGCATCAAGAAGTGCTTTCAAGACCACTGGAATCCCGCCAACTTTGTCGAGATCGGTCATCACAAAACGTCCAAAAGGTTTAAGGTCGGCAAGGAGCGGTGTCTTGGCGCTGATCCGCTGGAAATCATCGAGTGATAGATCGACATCAGCTTCATGCGCGATAGCCAAAAGATGGAGTACCGAGTTTGTCGACCCACCGAGTGCCATCACCGCAGTGATCGCATTCTCAAATGCTTTCTTCGTCATGATCTGTCGCGCAGTGATTCCTTTTCGAATCAATTCCACAACAGCTTCACCCGATTTGATTGCATAATCATCTCGCCTCCTATCGATTGAAGGAGGAGATGCCGAACCAGGAAGCGAGAGTCCGATCGCTTCACCGACGGTTGCCATCGTGTTTGCGGTGTACATACCGCCGCATGCACCTTCACCTGGGCAGATCGCTCGCTCGATCTTGTCGACTTCAGCCTCTGATATCAAGCCTCTCGCGCAGGCGCCAACCGCCTCGAATGCATCGATGATCGTTACATCTCGTCCATCGACATTTCCCGGCATGATCGAACCGGCATAGAGAAATACGCTTGCCACATCAAGGCGCGCGGCCGCCATCATCATTCCTGGAAGTGATTTATCGCATCCAGCAAAAGTGACCATTCCATCGAATCGCTCTGCCTGCATCACTGTCTCAACTGAATCAGCGATGATCTCTCTC
>VGZN01000959.1 GCA_016872635.1 Planctomycetota bacterium
AGACAACGCACGAACAAAGCATTGGACCGAAGTGCTCGATCGGCGCGCTCTGACATGGTGACTTTTTCTCCTCGCACTCGGTCAATGCGGTCGTTCGTGGCACCAGCGCCGATACTCATCGGAATGGGTCGCGCGCGATCGCGATGCTGGAATCGAACGTGTTGCGGAGCGTAGCTGCCGCTCACCTGTCGAGCGCTGGTTCGTTGCTTCGCCCAAATGTTTGTGCCGGCGATTCGATCGCGGTACACTCGATGCTCGCTGGGCGTCGTGGGAAACGAGAGAACGATCGTTCCATCCACGAACAATGCGATCGACCGAAGGGCTCGATCGCCGCGCTCGGCCTCAACGAACTTCCTTTCCTCGCCCTCGGTCATCGCGGGCGTTATCCCCTAGGAGAGTGTTCGAAGTGAGCGTTGATCAACTGATCTCTGAATCTGTACCTGCGCTCGCGGATGAAGTGTGCGCTGCTGCGATGCGACTTCGAATATCTTCCCCTATGTTCCGGTTGAAGTTTTGGTACTACGACACTCATGCCCCCTGTTGCTACTTCCTAGCGCATGGTTTGACTGTAGCTGAGCGAGATGACATTCTGAGGCATGACGGCATTAACGCCGGTTATATTATCTGGGAACAAACAGGTTCAATCGAATTTGATATCGGTGATCTCAGCGAGCGAGAGACTCCTTCAAAACCTTTCATGGTGAAGGCGTACGAATTCATGTCGATGGACCGCAACGCGCGTAAAGCAGCAGGTCTAACTGATGATGCTCTTATTATCTCTCGGTTGATTGCTCAACGCCTTTCATGGCATCTCAATCAACTCAATTGGCAGAATGTGTGTAGCGTAACGGATGACTTCATAGTTTACGCACAGAATGGGACCGACTACGGTTGTGATTGCTTTGAAGACCTCGCGGCTTCGGTCCCGGGACAAAAACTAGAACTTTTACGCCAGCGTGGATTCATGGGGCAGGGTGATCAATACTCCAGCATCGCCGCGGGTACAGAGAAACGTCCCCCACAGGTTTGGGTAAATTCATATCAACTACATGGCGATGCAACCAATGCCAAAGATTACTTGAATCTTGTTCGCGCAAACTGTCCATCAGTCGCGAACGTTGAGCTATTGTCGCGGGCAGATGGTACGATTGTCGTTACACTTACGCACAAACAATTGGATGATGACGAATCGGACATGCTCGATCGGTTGGCAACCGAAGCCCATATTGAGATTGGAAGACGGGTGCCGCGAACAGACATCTGGGGATAACCAAGCGTTGGACGCGGAGCCGCCGATCGCGTCGTTACTAAAGTCAATGTTGATTGGCGGCGGCCCGGTCAACGCAAACGTTCGCTGGACCAAGTCGTGGCAAAG
>VGZN01000960.1 GCA_016872635.1 Planctomycetota bacterium
AACATTGGAGATACCATCGCCATCAATACCGTCATTGCAGTGATTAATACGGATGCTGAGCGTTCTGCCGCGGCTGCGCCGGCGGCAGAACCCGTGAAAGCAGCTGAAGCTGCCCCCGTAGTGGCAAAAACAGAGGCACCCAAAGAAACGGCTGCCAAGCCCGAATCGGCCTCTGTGGCTCAAGACAGTGATTGGTCGCTGGTTTCTCCAGTAGCTGCTCAACTCTTGCAACAATATAACATTTCCCCCAGCCAAGTTAAAGGTACCGGTGCGGGCGGACGTGTAACCAAAGTAGATGCCCTTGAAGCCATTGTTGCTTTGGGTGGTGTTGCGGTTCAATCTGCCGGTGGATCTCGCGCAGAACGCCGCGAAAAAATGTCAAATTTGCGCAAAACCGTGAGCCGTAGATTGGTGGCGGTGAAAAATGAAACGGCCATGTTGACCACCTTCAATGAGGTGAACATGAAGTCCATCATGGATTTGCGTGCCCAGTATAAAAAGAAATTCGAGGAAACTCACGGCGTGGGTCTTGGATTCATGAGCTTCTTTACCCGCGCTTGCTGCATCGCCCTTGGCGAATGGAAAGCAGTCAACGCTAGCATCGAAGGGGATGAAATCGTTTACCACGACTACTGCGATATTTCTATCGCTGTGAGTGCACCCAAAGGTTTGGTGGTTCCCGTGATTCGTAGCGCCGAGAAACTATCACTCGACGAAATCGAAAAAGAAGTTAAGCGATTGGCAACCCGTGCCCGCGACAACAAATTGGGATTGGATGAAATGACTGGTGGTACATTCACCATCACAAACGGCGGTGTTTTCGGATCTATGATGAGTACGCCCATCATCAATGCACCCCAGAGCGGTATCCTTGGGATGCACAACATCGTTGAACGCCCCGTGGTTGAAAACGGTCAGATCGTAATTCGCCCCATGATGTACTTGGCGTTGAGCTATGATCACCGCATCATCGACGGTCGCGAAAGCGTGAGTTTCTTGGTTCGCGTGAAGCAGTTGTTGGAGAATCCAGAGATGATGTTCGACGGTAAAAAGCCCGAAGAACGCGTTTTGGGATTGTAACCCATTCTCGGGCGAGTAGGTCGCCTGAAATTTTCTCGACAGAAATTCTTTGTACTCGGTGCGATTACACCAAACTTGTTTCTAGGATGCAGTGATGCACTTGCTCGTGCTCGATTTCATGTCGCACCCGCTCTTTGATGGCTTCTTGGTCGCTAGGGTTGAGTGTTCGATCCAACATCAGGTGTGCAGTCATGGCATTCCGGGTCGTACTCAAAGCCCAAATGTGAAGGTGGTCGATGCTTTTTACCCCCGGTATACTTAAAATCCTCGCCTCAACCAGAGAAA
>VGZN01000961.1 GCA_016872635.1 Planctomycetota bacterium
GAGCTTCTCCAGTGCTTCTATATCCCCGACGACTCCATCTTGTTCACCATTCTCGAAAAGGACGCGAAATCCATCTTTAGCGGCCATTTCGCAGCCCCTTATATATCTTTTTACAACGAAAAAAATATCGTCTCTACATCCGCCCGCACCCAAAACTCGCTCAAACCGTTCGATGCGCTCTCTACAAATATGGAGATAGGCCTGTTTCCAGACCCCAAAGGTTGTATCGGATCTTATCCCGTCCGCGTTTTTTTCCATCCCAAGGGCCACGCATTTGAAGCCAATTATTTCACCTTTGTCGCCACCGACCGCTCCTACGATAACCAACATATTGCACGCCACCTCATCGCCACCCACGATTTTAACTGCCGCCGCCATAATCCGGACATTGATGCCGGCATTTTGAAAAAGGACATCGGCACTTGCGACGGCGTCGTCCCTTTCTTCGAATTCACCACCTACGCCATCCGCATGGTCAAACCAAAACGCACCGTCCGCAACATTGTGCAAGTTTATCGCCAGAACTGGGACGCCATGTTCGACACGTTGAGTGCCGTCTCGAGTCCTTCAAACAGTCTCTTCGACTTTGTCGTCACCGTCGACCTCGGCGCCATTAAAGCCCGCATTGACGGCGGTCTCTGGTTCGTCTTTGCATACTGCGATCAAGGCAACGTTTTGGCCATGTACTTTTTGGAAAATGCAAACATGTTATACGAAAAAACCTCGGCGAAAACGCTCCGGCTGGTTGCTTCAATTAATAATGGTCTGTCCGCCGATATGTTTCAGCAAGGACTCGCCGACTGTCTTCGTAAATTAATTAAACAAAATCTGGATTATAAAATATTATTAATCGATAATATTGGCCATAATTCGCAAGTCATTATTCCACCAAACCAATTGATGGCTGAAACCACCGGCGCGTATTATTTTATTAATTGGCTCTTTGTCGATCGCATTGTTCGCGATCGCGCGTTCCTCCTCACATAATTATTGTGTCTGTGTCCAAGTCGTATATCATTATTTCCGGAAGCGGCCGGTAGAGCCCGTCGCGACCCGATATTTCGTGATACATGCCGCCTCTCAACGAAAGTGTCAAATAAATCTCCGACTTGTCACCGACCCCGTACGATCCAAGTGTTTGGTTGTCGCTGATGCGCTTGCCTCTGAAAATGAGGTTCTGACTTTCCGCTTGGATCCCCGATTGCGCCTCGATCTGCATCTTCAAGTGGTCTATGCTGTTGCTGGGGTTTGTTTTGATCTGGAAAATCTTGTCCGACAGCGTTTTTACCGTCACTTCGATGGTCGATGTCGAACAGGGCGGCTCCGACGAAACCTCGCGATAGGGTACCATGTATAGGGCTGTT
>VGZN01000962.1 GCA_016872635.1 Planctomycetota bacterium
CCTTCATCATGTTTCCTAGCGCGGTCGCCAGCGCGTCTGCGTCGTCGATTGGAATGATGCTGCCAGTTTCCCCCTCGGCGACCAAGTGTTCGAAAGCGCCGGTTCTGCTTGCAATCACTGCGCATCCGCTTGCCATAGCTTCCAGAGGTGTAATACCAAAAGGCTCATAGCGCGGGCAAGCAACCGTTATAGTAACGTTTTGATACCAGGCCGGTACGTGCTCCGTTGGCACTTCGCCCAGAAAACGTATGCGATCACCAAGGCCTGCACTCGCGATTCTCTTTAATAGCTGATGTCGATATGCTTGGTGTTCAGCGTGGCAGCGGCCTGTGATGATGGCGCTGAAATCCGGGAAGTCGGGCAATACCTTGATCATCGCATCGACGAATATGTCTGTACCTTTGCTCGGGCGGATGCGACCGAATATGCCGATTCCATATTGCCCTGGTAGGCCCGTACGCGTCCAAATCGTGTGTTTATCCGGTGGAGGACGAAATTGCGCTAGATTGGCACCGTGGAAAATAATACGTTTTGTATTCGGAACGAAGGTCGCAGCTTCGGGGGTCGTTGCGATCACGCTATCCATACGGCTGATAAGCCATCGAGGGAACCAGGAGTGCCGGTGCTTGGCAGCTGACGTGAATACGATCCGGATTGGAAAGCCGAGCACATCGCGTAGAAAAATCGCCAGCATCATTTCCGGGTCTCGGCGTACATGCCAGATCCGCTCACTCCCATTTGGAAGTTTTTTTCGGCTCAAAAGAATTGCCTGCAACAAAGACAGCCGAGAAAAATTATTCGGGTTGATTGACTGAGCTAATTCAGCCCCGGGGATATCGGTGCCAACAAATCCTATCGATAAATGACGTGACTGAATCGGTAACAACGCATTGATCGTGCCCGACACACCAGTATATCGCTTGTGTAGGTTGGTAATAATGACGTCAGGGTTCATGTAGTTGATGTGAGAACTTATCTCGTTTGCCTACTTACTAAGTTGACATTTTTTTCCGCACTTTATTACTGTTCGCAGGGCTGAAGTTTTATTTCAGACTAAATGAGCTATCGGGCCTCAAACCAAACGAGTGTTGCGTAGTACGGCAATATTCATCAGGCTCTTATCTTTGGGTACTACATCAGGATAATGTCATACTGCTCTTGGTGAAACGCAGTCTCTACTTGTAACGATATCGGCTTGCCGATGAAGTCGCCTAACATGGTCAGGTGCTGCGACTCTTCCTCCAAAAACAAATCAATGACCAATTGCGAAGCCAGTATTCGAAATTCACGCGGATTAAATTGCTTCGCTTCGCGCAATAGCTCGCGCAAAATCTCGTAGCAAATCGTGCGTGCAGTTTTTAC
>VGZN01000963.1 GCA_016872635.1 Planctomycetota bacterium
TGACACGTTTGTTGTTTGCTGCGTGCCTGTTCGGACTGCTGTCGATTTCCTATTCCCTCTTCCCATCGCAACCGACACAAGCGCATCCGGTATCCCTTGCAGATCCACAGATAAAACCACTCGATGTGAACATGCACGATTTCATGGAAGGCATGTTTCAAGCCCCATACCGGCGACTCAAGGTCTCGATGTCCAAAGAACCAGCGGACAATGCCGGATGGAAGCAACTCCGCTCCGATACGCTGATCCTCGCCGAAGGCTGCAATCTTTTACTAACACGGCTCCCCGAAAAAGATAGCACCGATTGGGTGACGCATAGCGTGGCTTCCCGGGATACTGGTGCTGAGGTGTATTCGGCTGCCAAACAGAAAGATTATGCGAAATCGCGGGCCGCTTATGAAAAGATGCTCACGCATTGCAACGCTTGTCACAAGCAATTTGAGAACGGCAAACATATCCTAGAGCCATAAATCGGCAGTCACCGGCTGATCCAATAAAGTCACGTCGGCATTCCAATTCGATTCGAACGAACAAGGCACCCTGTTCCTTATGGAAAAATCGACTCGGAGAACATTTTTAGAGCTGAATGCTGCTGCAGCTACTGGGATCTTAGCGCAGCATATACCTGCGATGGCATCATCGAATCGGGTGAAGAACTGGCGAATTGGAATAATCGGTGCTACTGGACGGGGCGATTATGGACACGCCGTCGACATGGCCTTTAAAAAGATTCCCGAAGCACGGATAGCTGGCCTTGCCGATCCAGAGCCCCAAGGGCGTGAAGCAGCGGCGAAGCGACTACAGCCAGAACGTGTCTTTGAAAGCTATCGCGAGATGCTGGCCACGGTTCCCTTCGATATCGTTGCCATTTGCCCACGATGGATCGATCAGCATTTCGACATGCTAACTGCGGCAATCGAAGCGGGATGCCACGTCTACATGGAGAAACCGTTCTGCCCAACCCTGGAGCAATGCGATCAGATACTTCGTGCATTGCGTGAAAAGAACCTCCGATTGGCGATCGCTCACACTGGACAATACTCACCAACCCTTCGTACCGTCCAGAAAATTATTGCCGATGGAACGATTGGCGACCTGATTGAACTTCGCGGTCGAGGAAAGGAAGATCAACGTGGCGGAGGTGAAGACCTCTGGGTCCTCGGGTCTCACATTCTTGGATTGATGCGCACCATCGCAGATGGAAATGCCACATCATGCACATCGATCGTCACGACGAAGGGTAAACCGATTTCGAGAAGCGATGTGACTGAAGGGGCTGAAGGCATTGGACCATTGGCAGGTGATCACGTCCACGCAAGATACACGTTTGATACAGATATCATTGCAACCTTTGGGTCACGT
>VGZN01000964.1 GCA_016872635.1 Planctomycetota bacterium
TCTTGAGTGCTTCGGGGTTTGGGGCGACTTCGAATGCCGTTGGACGGTCGATGAGACCATCGTCGATGAGTTGTTTCAGGCTCATCGTGAAGTCCTGCATGCCTTCTTGTGCACCGATGCGGATAGCATCAGCGAGTTTCTGGTCTTTTTCCTCGAGGAGTAGTTTTCGGATCATCGGACTAAAGGTCATGATTTCGCAGGTTGGGACCCGCGATACGCCTTGTTTGATCGACTTCAAAAGTTTCTGCGCGATGATTCCTTTCATGTTGAACGCGATCGCATTTCGGATCGCCTTGTGCAACTCTTCCGGGAACAAGTCGAGGATACGGCCGATGGTGGATGGTGCTGACGAGGCGTGGATCGTACCGAACACCAAGTGACCGGTTTCGGCAGCGTGGATCGCGGTCATAAACGTTTCTTCGTCCCGCATTTCGCCGACGAGAATAATGTCTGGATCTTCCCGCACCGCATGCTTCATCGCGATCCCGAAGTCCTTCACATCGGTTCCGACTTCCCGTTGGTTGATCAAGCATTTGTCTTCGGTGTAAACAAACTCGATCGGGTCCTCGAGGGTCAGGATGTGTTTGCGATAGTTTCGATTGATCCAGTTGAGCATGGATGCGATCGTCGTACTTTTTCCCGAACCGGTAACACCGGCCAGGAGCACCATCCCTTGGTCGTATTTGCAAAGCTCTTCCAACACTGGCGGGAGGAACAGTCCTTCAAAGTTAGGGATAAAATTATTGATCCGCCGAGCGACCAAACCGGGGCGTCCAAGCTGCTTGAGCATGTTGACGCGGAAACGCCAATTTTCGCCATCGACGTTCACAGTATACGAGAAGTCCGCGCCACCTTCTTCTTCGAAAATTCGGCGGTTGCGGTCGTCGAGCATGGGGATCAGCAATCGGACCATTTCCTCGACTTCGATAGGGGGGCGATTGAGCGGCTTGAGATCCCCTTTGACGCGGACGATTGGAGCGGTTCCAACTTTCAGGTGCAAGTCGCTACCTTCGAGTTTCACGCAGGCCTTGAAAAGCTTGTCCACCTCCAACTCTTGTTTGTTCTTCAAGAGCGAGGCGGCGAGCGCATCGGCGGGAGGAGCGGCATTGGTGCGATTGTTTTCTGCAACAGCCATGGTGCGACTTTTGGGGGTAAGGTTTTGTGGAACCGGTGAGAAAGTTCGGTTGAAAAGGCCTGGTAGAACGCTTCGGGTTTGCCTTCCGATGGGAACAACCAGGCACTCCTGCAGTATTGTGGTCGAAGTTGGACCGATTGTCATCCGACAAGTTTTAGGAACGTCGCCGTAGAAGCCGCCACCGTAGAAGCCGCCACCGTAGAAGCCGCCACCGTCGAATCCG
>VGZN01000965.1 GCA_016872635.1 Planctomycetota bacterium
AATGGGTGACCACGGTACCAAACACTGGGTATACCAACACGTACTTTGTAGCGCTGGCGCCTACGCGATTTAGAAGCAGATGCCCACCGGCATGGATACTGAATTCCTAACCCTTGGCTCTGGGATTTGTTGTCCGGACGTTGCGCCTTTGCTTGATGGACGCCTATGGTTCATTATGATTTCCAATCGGCGACGGACAAAGAGCAAGTTGAATCAATCGGCCCAAGTTCATTTACCAAGTGGAACAGCAAAAAGTACTTGAAACAACCGAATCCGTGACCGATATAAGATGAGTCAAGCGTAACCTACGCCTTGCGTATTAACGTACAGGGAATAGATCGACGTGCTTGCCGCCATGAAAAGTCGATTTCGCTGTAACCCGCCGAAGCAAAGGTTTGCACATCGTTCCGGAAGATCAATACAACCGATCAGACGACCGTCTGCATTAAATATATGCACCCCGTCAAGACCTTGCTCGCCCATACCCCACCCACACCAAAGGTTGCCTTCAACATCAATACGAAGTCCGTCAGGTGTTCCGCCATTTTCCGCTTCAATGAGCACCCGCTTGCCGGTCAGCTTTGTTCCTTGACCTGTAAGGTCAAAGGCGAGAATTTTTCGTGGAATCGCTCGCGATTCGACAATATAGAGAATCGACTCATCCGGCGAAAAGGCAAGCCCATTTGGCTGATTGATGCCTTCTGCAACAACCTCGAGTCCCCCGTCAACGCCGAGTCTATACACATTGGTCGGCAACTCCTGCCTGGCCTTAGAGCCTTCGTACCACCCGAGAATTCCGAAGCTCGGGTCCGTAAACCAGATCGATCCGTCTGACTTACAAACTACGTCATTAGGCGAATTGAGTCGCTTTCCCTCGAATCGTTCAGCGATACTAACTACAAATCCATCCAACTCCGTTCGAACAACGCGTCGCCCCCCATGCTCGCAGTGAATGATGCGACCCTGCCGATCACGAGTAGCCCCGTTTGCGTAGCCTGATGGCATTCTAAAAACCGTTGTCGCACCGCTCTCTTCATCCCATCGCAAAAGACGATTGTTTGGAATATCGCTCCAGATTAAGCTTCTTAAGTCGCCAATCCATACTGGCCCCTCTGCCCAACGGCAACCCGAGGCAATTTGCTCAACTTTTGATAGTGGCAGTCGTAATGCATTAAAACTTTCATCGATTACTCGGATCAGTGGATCAGGATAGCGTTGACTTGGCCTCCAATTGGGGGCCAGGGTTGCTTTGTCATTTTTGATCATCTAAATATATTCCTTTAGGCCCTCCGACTTAAAAGTCGAGTTGTAGTACTAATTTTTCGATAAGTAAAGTCATTTATGTGCGATAATAAGGC
>VGZN01000966.1 GCA_016872635.1 Planctomycetota bacterium
ATGAAGGACGCCCTGAAATGCCAGTATCAGAACACCCTGATCGTGGCCGATATCTGCGATTTGAATTACGCCCCTTACCTGGGGTACATCGTCAACCCGATCGTCGCAGCGCTGCAAAACGACTGCAAGAACATCCAAGACGAACTCGCTGGCCGCAACTTGTGGATCCTGTGCGCGGCTGCTGACGGACAACCGAGCTTTCGCGATCGCTCCGGAAAAACCTTGTTCCAAGAAGGAGTCATCGAGTCGCTGCGCACGTTGTATTCCGACAACAGCCGCGACTTCTCCGTCGCCGATCTCTCCAAAAGAGTTTGCAATCACTGCAGCAGTCATTCGCTCGGCGCCCAGACCCCGATCCTGATCCGCGCCACGAAGGCCCAAGAAATCACGAATACCCAGGAGACACGCATCGCATGGCTCGGCTTCCAGCGCAAAGATTGGTTTACCGTAGCCCAAACCTCCGCCGATGCGGGAAAGGCAAAGGAGGAACCCCCCAAGGAAAACGCCTCGAAGGAAAAGGCCCCGTACGCTTTCGCGGAGACCTGGACAACGATCCAAAAGGTGCCGCAAACGCCCGAGCCAAACAACCCAGCCGCGTTCCAGTGGCAACTCTTCGAACGAGATCCGTTTGCGTGGCGCGAAGCGCTCGCGATCCAAGCCTTGCTCGATCTGGAACTGGTCGATAACAAAAACCCACCCGCCTTGAGATACTTCGAAAATCTCAAGGCATCGGAACCTGCTACCCCAGGCGGATCCAAAAACGAGAGCGTGCGCGCTAACGAGAGCGTGCTCGCTTGGGAGAACCCCGACGAGGTCCTTTCAGGAGACGATCTCCAGCGATGGAAACAACTCCGCGATCCGTTGCGAGCCTACCTGCGCTCGGTCGCGGATTGGGTGGCCTGGAGGGACCTGGTTCTTCGCCTGCCCCGCGAACCCGAAGAGGGATCGAAAGGGCGGAATTCAGCAATCCCAACCGAACAACAACTGCGGAATGCATCCAAGAATCTAGGGAGAATTTCTGAGATTCTCAATGTCCAAGCGTTCGTCGATCCATCGTCCAACGGCAACGCGACTTGGCTTCAGGACGTCGACCTCAACCAACTCGATGAAGCCCAAAGCCCGGATAGAAAACTCACCGAGGAACTTCGGCAATCGGTCGACCGTTTGGTCCAAGATCTCAAGCGACCCAATGAGAAATGGTCCTGGATGCTCGAACAGCAATGCCTGGTCGCGCTCCAGTTCCCGTTGCTAACACCATCACAACGGGAAGATCTATTCCAAAGGCTCAAGGATTCCGCGAACTCGCCAAAAAACGCATCGATCCAGGATTGGTCGAACAAGGTCTCCAACCCGAACGT
>VGZN01000967.1 GCA_016872635.1 Planctomycetota bacterium
TTTCAAGTAGTGTCAAACCCGGTAGTCTACCGGGTTCGGCCCTCGAATCAGGGTTCAGACGATGCGAATTCCAGGCTACCGGCTCCATCGCGGCAGCGGCCGCGCGATTGTTACCCTTTGCGGTAAAGACTTCTATCTTGGCCGGCATGGCACCCCAGAATCCAAGCGGAAGTACGAGCGTTTAATCGCCGAGTATCTTTCCAACCGCGAAACGTTTCTAGCTAGGACTGTTCGACAGTCGGATTTAACCATTGCAGAACTGTTGGACGCGTTTGTTTCTCACGCTTCCGTGGAGTTTGCAGGCTCCGAGTTTGTGAAGATCAAAATCGCCCTTCGCCCAGTTAAGGCGCTCTACGCTGATTTTCCCGCCAAGGATTTCGGGCCACAGCAACTAAGGGCCGTTCGGCATCGGCTCATGACCGAGGTTCATCCAAAACGCAAAAAACTGCGAAGTCGCGTTTGGATCAACTTAGCAATTTCCTACGTTGTGAGAATGTTTCGTTGGGGCGCGAGCGAGGAATTGGTTCCGCCGGAAATTCACGCGGCAATTAAGCTGGTTCCGAGCTTAAAAAAGGGAAAGACCGACGCCCCAGAGACAACCCGAGTAACGCCCGTTTCACTCGCCACCGTTGAAGCCACGCTGAAACATTGCACCCCGGTGATTGAGGCCATGGTACGCGTTCAACTTCTAACTGGATGCCGGCCCGGCGAGGTTTGCCGACTGACCCCGGGCATGATCGACCGCCGGGGTACTGTTTGGGTGGCACGGCTGGAAGAACACAAAACAGCCCATCGGGGACGCGAGCGTTTCATCTACTTCGGCCCCAAGTCGCAAGCGGTACTCTTTGCGTTCATGGATCGCCCCGACGATAAGCCGCTTTTCAGCCCCCGCGAATCCGAAGAATATCGCCGCAAGCAACGAGCCGAGGCGCGAACAACACCCCGCAACCAAGGGAATCGGCAAGGGTACACGGCGCGAACTCGTGCCAACCGCCCGCCAAAACGGATGCCCAGGGAATCATACGATCGACGCAGCTACGGTCAGGCGCTCGAGTACGCCGCAAAAAAGGCCAACATCCGGGCGTGGGGGCCCAATCGCCTAAGACACGCGGCCGCAACGCAACTTCGGGCGGACTTCGGAATCGAAACGGCTTCGGCCGTACTTGGCCATAGCGAGCTACGCACCACCGAAGTGTACGCGGAACGCGATGCAGCAAAAGCAATCGCCGCCGCGCTTCAAAACGGATGACACAAGCCGCCTTTTGCGGATCACCACCGACGCGAACACCCCGGCGCGTCGGCGAGTGTAATTTCAACAACGGGGAACCAAAGGGGAAAGATATGCAAACCGTT
>VGZN01000968.1 GCA_016872635.1 Planctomycetota bacterium
AGGATTGCTGACAGCTTTACACAAAAATGGGTTCTCCATCGTAGATCGCGATCCCGATTATGTTGTGGTTGGAGAAGGAAGAAACCTCAATTTTGAAATGGTCGAAACGGCACTGAGGATGATCCTCGGAGGAGCGAAACTGATCGCAACAAACCTCGATCCAAACTGCCCTACCCAGTCCGGTCTGCGACCAGGATGCGGTGCCATCGTCGCGATGCTTGAGGCAGCTTCAGGTGTAAGAGCCTTTAGCGTTGGAAAACCCAGCCCCATCATGCTCCGCGCTGCCCGCAAAGAACTCGGATTATCTACCGATGAAACAGTCGTTATCGGTGACACAATGGAAACCGATATCCTTGGCGGTGTGCAACTAGAATACAAAACGGTGCTTGTGCTCAGCGGCGGAACTCGACTCGAAGACCTCGCACGCTACGCCTATAAACCAGACTTGATCGTCCCCTCATTGGGAGCCCTAACCCCCAACCTACTTCCTGTTTGACCCATCCAAAACAATAGGAGTCAATGGAACCATCCTATTTCATAGCCTGCACGCTGCGCACGCTGAAGCATTGCATTCGCTTCAGCATCCTCGACACATTGTTCCGATTCTGGATCCCATTGCACACTTCGACCCAATCGCAAACTGATGCTTGCCAAATGACAAGTCGAAACACTGCGATGCTGACTGACGACATCCGAAATCGGATCGCGTCCAATAGCGCTGCCAAGCGAAGCGCACCGGGAGACACACGGATTCCGATTCCAGTGCTTTGGGCAATATCATGATGCCCTTGCCCTAGCTCTTCGGTAGCGACCGCTACCATTCCTCCGGATTGATGAAGGAAGTCCCTCACCTCCAAGAGCTGTCCTGGTTCGAACAATCGAGGTACACCATCCAACCCGTTCGCGGAGTCAGCAAGGGTGTCAAGATAATTCCTGTACGCCCGGGCCTGAGGTCCGGATGTAAGGTCTCGCGTTGCCAAAAAGCAGATCGCTGTCCCGTACGCACGGAGCCTGTGATAACGTTCAGTGAGATCGCTGTAATGCAACGTGACCAGAACCATTGGACGGCCTGTCTCAAGTGCCGCGGTCCAATGCTCGGTACCTGATAACTGGCATCGACTGGTCCGGTGTGGTTCTCGTAGCCTCTCCGGCCAATAACGGATGAATCGAGCCATTGCCAAGATGATCTCAACTGACCACACGCGCCTCTCCCACCGCATCCACGGAATCTGAGGCCTTAACGAAAGTGGCAACTCACGGTATTTCCAGTGTCCTCGGGCTAGGTAGCGTCTCCCTAGCATTTGGGATGTGCCGATGACGATCGCTGCTGGCATCAACAGGACTTGCAAGT
>VGZN01000969.1 GCA_016872635.1 Planctomycetota bacterium
TTGGTTGATGGCGACCTAGACAATCTATTTGATCGCTGGATTTACTTCGAGCGCAAGATAAGCGGAAAATCACATGCAGAAGAAACAGAAGATTAAGCAAGAGCAAAAAGTATGGGCTGTCATCGATGTCAGGTACGGCATTGTCGGACTGTACGCTACCAAGCGACTGGCGACAAAGGCATACGACGAGGGCATCGGGCTAGACAGCGGATACGCTGGTACGGTGCGGTCGATGGTGGTTCGTAAATCGGTCAAGGCATAACGCTACCGTTCACCGGGCGGCGGTGAATGAACTTGGAATTTTGAGAGCGGCCCGCCAGCCGCTCCGGTGGAATGTGTTGTTATGCTGCTTCCGTTGATTGGTGGCCCGCGTGATGGGGACATTGTGAATTGTTGCTGTGAGCCTGAGTGCGATTGTCAGACATTTGGGCACGGGGCACCAAATGGCAACAAGATCATGGATGGATACATAGAGTTTTTGATGTACCGCCGAACGGAATCTGGTTGGGTGCCAGATCGGATAGAACGCAGGACGATGTGCAGCGGGAAGGGAGTGTGCCCACGATGCAATCGAGCCATGCCAGAAAACATTGTGTATTGCAAAAACTGTGGTGCTGAGATGGACCCGTTGGGTTCCGAGATGTCAGCATAACGACCATGTTGACCGAGCCCCCGCCAACACGGTCTCAAAAGTTCGAAACGGACCGACGGGGGCTTCGGTCCAACATTTTGTTCGTCCACGGTTTTCTGCGGACTGGTTCAGCGATCAGCATTGTACACCCGTTTGATGTGCGCCCATAGTATTGGCGAAACGTCATTCGGAGCGTTAGAAATTAGTTCAACCAGGCAATCATCCGGATTGCGCCCAGTCCGCAACGCGATCGACGCGGCTGCAATAGTCGGGGCACGGCTCATTCCGGCACTGCAAGCAACCAAGGTCGGTATCCCACTCCCAATCAGGGAAACAGTCGTTCGAACTGCCAGAGCGATCAAAGCATCATCATTGCCATCCCCGTCATTGAGCGGGAAACGGCAATAGACAATTTCGCGTCCGAGTTGCGCAGGAGGCTCGTTGATCGCGAGGTCAATCACCGCACGAATGCCGGTATCGTAAAGTAGTCGCAGGTCTCGAGCGTCCAGCGCGTTGCCAACGAACAGCAGATTCGAATGGACGTCTCGGATCAATCAATAAGCTCGTTGGGGTGAAGGATTCTTAAGTGGACGAACGATAAAAATCACCGGGTTGCCGCCGGTGAGTCACGATAAGGAAACAGCCGGTCGGCAACTCCGGTGCATTTTTTGGTTATGCGAGGGCAAATGATGAAAAACGACTTTGAGGCTTTTCCGTG
>VGZN01000970.1 GCA_016872635.1 Planctomycetota bacterium
TCGCCAATCAGATGCTCGATACTCTCGAGAAAGCGTGGGCATCAAACAACAACGGCGCAAACATTTGGGCCGACAAGAACGTTACGTTCCTTGATCCCTGCACCAAGTCGGGCGTCTTCTTGCGTGAGATCACGAGGCGTCTTACCGAAGGCTTGAAGAATGAGATTCCGGATCTCGAAAAGCGGGTCGATCATATTCTCACAAAGCAGATATTTGGTATCGCTATAACACAAATCACTAGTTTGCTCGCGCGGCGAAGCGTCTATTGCTCAAAGCGTGCAGATGGTAAACACTCAATTGCGGAATCGTTCAACAATGAAGCCGGAAATATCTGGTTTGAACGTACTGATCACACCTGGAGTGGAGAGAAGTGCAAATACTGTGGTGCTAACAGGCGTGATTACGATCGCGGATCGTCGCTCGAGACACACGCGTATGCGCTCATACACACCGATGACGTACAGACTCAAATTCAACGGATGTTTGGAGAAGACATGCAGTTTGATGTAATCATTGGAAACCCTCCGTACCAACTCGGTCAGAGTGGAGGCGAAGCTGTCGGTGGGTTTGCGATGCCCATCTACCAAGAATTCGTCAGAGCCTCAAAGCGGATTAGTCCTCGCTTCGTGGTGATGGTCACCCCATCGAGATGGTTCGCTGGAGGTCGAGGCCTGGACGAATATCGAAGCGAGATGCTTCAAGATACGCGAGTTCGAATCTTGGCCGATTTTCCGAATGCGAAGGAGGTGTTTCCCGGAACGCAGATTGAGGGCGGAGTCTCATACTTTCTCTGGGACAATTCTTGGAATGACTCCTGTGAAGTCACAACGTTTGAGGGCGGCAAGCCGATTTCGCCAGGAATGAGGCGATTGCTTGGTGCCTATGACGTGCTTGTTCGACGCAATGAAGCGGTGCCGATTCTCGAAAAGGTGCTAACGATGAACGAGAAGGACGGCTTTGGAAATCTCTCAGCAAAAGTTTCACCAATACAACCCTTTAGTATCCGCACAAATTTCCGTGGCGCTGAGACAAAGAAGGGGATGAGGAATCCGATTCTATTGATCGGGAACAACAGCGAAACCTTCGTCGAACGCTCTGAGGTACCGCGGAATGAATCGTGGATAGATGACTGGAAAGTCTTGCTTGGACGTGCATACGGCGCCGGAGGAAATTTTCCGATCAAGGTTTACAACGACCCGATAGTTGCCGGACCAGGTACGGCTTGTACTGAAACGTATCTCGTTATCGATCGATTCAAGAGTGAAAAGTTGGCCAGAAAATTTGAGGCCTACTTGCAAACTCGATTCGTCCGGTTTCTCGTCTCGCTTCGCAAAAAC
>VGZN01000971.1 GCA_016872635.1 Planctomycetota bacterium
GTAGCCGGCCGTTTCGTCTGGCAAACGTTTCTTCACGGCGCTTTCGGCAAACACCGATTTGCTCGGGGCCGACACGCGCGAGGTTGCGGCTTCACGTTCCATTTTCTGATACTGCTCGATTAGTTGTTTTGCAATCGCCTTGGTCATGGGTTTGCCAGTCATGCTCAAGGATGTTTGGTTCAGGTAGTAGCCGATGTCCTCCGGGGAGCTGACCACGGGTGCGACTCTGGTCGTGCCGGTTTGAACAGAAGCAAAACCCCCGACTGTTTGCAGAAAAGCGGAAACCGTCTGGTTTTTTCTGTTGGCAGAGAACAAAAACAACTCCATGGCATTTACATCCGTCGAGTTAAACGCGTCCCCTCTCGACAAAATTATGGGGCTTGGATTGTTGTTTCCATAAAAACCGACGCGTTTTGCTTCCCTCGCCCATTGTTTGCGCATTTCCGAAGTCATATTGCCCAACACGGTTTGTGCTTCCGTGTTGAGATCTGCTTCGTTGTAAGATACTCTCTGAAGAACCCCGTTTTCGTCAAGCAAGCCCTGTCCATAAAAATAATTTTGAAGCATTGGGCCGCCACCCATTGGCACCCCGCGTTTGCGCAATGCGGCCTCACCAACAAAAATTGTCGGATTATCACCCTCAATTGCTCGCCTAAGGTCCGCCTGCTCTTGTGTTGCCGTTTGTCCCGGCGCAGTCTGATTAATCTTACTAAACATTCCCGAGCCAATCGGCGCACTGCTCGTTGAATCAATGGGAAATGCCGCCCTGGTCATGTCGGTTGTTGGCGACTGTTGATTTGTGTCTTTGTCTTTTTCGTTGTTTTCGCTCACGACTCAACCTCTTGGGCTAGTAAACGGTCCCAGATTCTACCAAACTCGGTGTTTTGATCGGACAAATACTCGCCGAATGTGTACAGCCTGGCGCGAGATTTTTGATTACGCTTGGCCTTAAGGGAAACGCCGCTTTGCGACTCAAGCGAGTCTCGGGCCTCCATGTATTGACGCAGGGAATCCATGATTGGATTCTCGGCCAGACGCGGATCTTTTAGTGCATCGCGAAGTTCGCTCAACGAATTTTGATAATCACCAACCAAGAACTCCGCCTTGATGGGGAAGCCGTCGCCCAATTCCTCGTTCAACAAAACCCGATAGGCAGCCAACACGCTGCTCTGTTTTTCGCTCAAATTGGCCGGCAGGGTCCGACGAAAGGCGCGGTATTTGGCAGAGCCGACGCGCAACTGTGCCAGCTTGATCATTTCCCTATCGCTCAATTTTTCGCGAGAACCCTCCTCCAACTGTTGACCCCAAACAGTGAAATTGAAATCCGAACCGGAGG
>VGZN01000972.1 GCA_016872635.1 Planctomycetota bacterium
CGAACGCGAGATCATCTCCGAGCGGACCCGCGATAAGATCGCTGCCACGAGGCGAAAAGGGAAATGGTGCGGAGGCCTTCCGCCGCTTGGTTACGATGTGGTCGATACGAAGCTCGTCCTCAACCAAACCGAAGCCGAGCAGGTTCGAGCGATCTTTGATCTCTATGTGCAGTACGAAGGCTTGATCGGTGTGGTGCAGGAATTGGATGCCCGCGGCTGGCGAACCAAGCAGTGGACGACCAAAAAAGGCACGACCAAAGGAGGACGGCCATACGACAAAAATATGCTTTACAGCATGCTTCGTAACATGCTTTACCTGGGGAAGCTCAAGTACAAAACCGAGATTCACGAGGGGGAGCATGAGCCGATCATCAGCCAGGATGTCTGGAATCGGGTTCAGAGGCTTCTCCAGCGAAACGGCAGCAACGGTGGCTCGTTGATCCGGAACCGATTTGGTGCCATTCTCAAGGGATTGCTCTACTGCAAATCGTGCGACTGCTCGATGACACCCAGTCACAGCACCAAGAAAAACAAAAGGTATCGATACTACACCTGCCTGAACGCGACCAAAAGAGGTTGGCACAACTGTCCTGGTCAATCGCTCCCTGCCAACGAGATCGAACGCTTCGTGCTTGATCAGATTCGCTGCATCGGTAGCGATCCAGCGGTCATCGGAGAGACGATCCGGCAAACGCGGATGCAATCGACGCAGCAGATCGAACTGCTCACGCAAGAAAAGAAGCGACTTGAGAAAGACTTAGGAAGGTACGAGCGATCGACCCAAGCGGTGATCGGCGCGGATCTCTCGAACAAGGACACCGCTTGGCTTGCCGAATTGCAAAGTCGTATCCGACCCATTGAGCAGCGATTGAGTGTGGTGCGAGACCAGCTCCAGTCGCTCGACCGGGAATTGATCGACGAGGCGGATGTGACCACGGCGCTTGGTCAGTTTGACACTTTGTGGGAATCGCTCAAGGTTGCCGAGCAGAATCGATTGATTCGGCTCCTAGTCGAGCGCGTGGACTACGACGGCCAAGCCGGAACGATCGCGGTTACTTTCCAACCAAGTGGGATTCGATCTTTGATTCAGCAAGCGAACACGGGAGATGCAGCATGACAACTGGAATTCGGGTAGAAACCAAAGTCCATTTCACTGGCGGAAATAAGGGGCGCAGGCGACTCAATACGGGCCCAATCGCTCCACCGGCAGAGAAAGGGCGACTGCCGAGAATCGCTAGGATGGCGGGCCAATTCCTTGCTACTGGAGCCGGCGATGACGAGCATGAGTGACGTGTATATGTTGCGAAAGCTGGCCATCGTCGGATTTGCGGA
>VGZN01000973.1 GCA_016872635.1 Planctomycetota bacterium
GTCCGCCCCCACGAAACCCTGTGTACGAAGCGCGAACTGTTCGAGATCGACCCCCCTGGCCATTTTCAGTTTCCGGGTGTGGATTTTCAGAATTTCCACCCTTCCCTCGAAATCCGGAACACCGATGTTGATCTCCCTGTCGAATCGTCCGAATCTTCTAAGTGCCGGGTCGAGGGCATTCGGTCGGTTGGTTGCCGCGACGACCATGACGCTGGCTCTTGATTTCATACCGTCCATTAACGTCAACAATTGAGAAACGATTCTCTTATCGACCTCGCCTACCGATTTGTCCCTTCTCGGCGCCATGCTGTCGATTTCATCGATAAAAATAATCGACGGTGCGTTATCCTCTGCCTCCTTGAATATTTTTCTAAGATTTGCCTCCGACTCACCGGCCATCTTTGACATAACCTCCGGTCCGTTGATCGTGAAGAAGAACGCCCCGGTTTCGTTTGCCACGGCCTTGGCGATCAGAGTTTTACCGGTTCCCGGCGGTCCGTAAAGAAGAACACCTCTAGGTTGGGTGACTCCGATGGTTTCAAATAATTCCGGATGACGAAGGGGAAGGTCAATCATCTCCTTGATAAGTGCCAGTTGTCGAGAACATCCACCTATATTATCGTAACCCTCGGAAAATTTAACCCGCTCGATCTCCGCCTTCAGGTCACAGGTCATCGGAGAGGTGATTCTCAGTTCGGTGGTTTCGGCGATCAGGCAATAAACGACCGGTTTACAATCGATAACCTTGATGTACAGACTTGAATCGATCTTTAAATAATTCCCCCGACACACCGGCATCAACAAGTTCGTCTGGAAAAATGTCTTGATCGCCAGGATGTCCTTCTCGCACGTCGCCCTGGAAGGTTGTACGGTGATGGAATTTCCCTTCTTAATGTCATGACAGGCCTCCGCGGTTACCAAATCCCCCTCCGCGGAAAACAGGTTGAGTATCGCAGACGGGTGGATATGGATTCTTCCGGGAAGTACCCCCTGAGGAGTTGACTGAACGGAGAGAACCATTTCGGATTTCTTCCTCCCGTGCAGAAAAACAAAGTCGGTGTTAAAAACCTCCAGACTTTGACAATCCCGATCGTTCATCAAACATTTGTAACTCGTAACGGACGGATCGACGACGATCTTCAGTTGCAGCTCCATTTCCTCTTTTCTCTTTACCAATTATGGGAAATTGTAACCGATGGTTTAAAAAAAGTGTTTTTGGAAAATTTTGGACGCTTTTTAACGATTTAAACGCCGGAAGGTCGCGATAATAAGTTGACCGTCTATAGATACCCACGGACCGCAAAATGCAATCGATTTCGACAATACCCCTA
>VGZN01000974.1 GCA_016872635.1 Planctomycetota bacterium
AACAAAAAATTTTGTTTCATGAATGGTAGATACGATCAAAAAAAAAAAGGTAGGACTGTTATGAGTGCAACGACAATCAACTTTTCCTCCCCAGGAGGGTCTTCCTGCACGAAAAACGTGTACGACCATTTTGATATTCATGTGTTGCAAGACAGGATCGATACTATTGATGGGAGCACACAAACCATCATCAAAAAAAACGCCACGACGCGTGTCGACGGCAATCACGTTGTGTCCACGGAAGGCAATCATCATCTTCAGGTGAATCATAGCCTCGCACAAACTATCGCCCGGGATATTGTCGAAACGGTCGGAGGGGATCATCAGGTGGAGATCAAGGGAAACTCCGCGACCGTGGTGGGGGGCAAGCACAAGCAGATTCTGCACCAAGGACAAGATGTGCAAATCAATGGCGACCGTCTGGACACACACGTCGGGAACGCGTTCATCCAACACCAGGGCAATACGGAACTCATGTTCCAAGGGGATCAGAAACAGACACACATGGGCAATACCCTGCAAGAAATCCACGGGGATGTGAGCACGTTGCAAGAAGGAAACATCGAACAGTTGCATAACGGCAGTCGGAGTGTCCGAACGGTCGGAGATTCGAAAGTGTATTCGATGGGGAAACAAATCACGGAACACCACGGCCCCGTGTCCTCGTCATTGATTGGCTCGCAAAGCAGTCTGATCGAGGGGGACACGTCCGTTACACAAAAAGGGAACCACACCTTGCATATGGACGGAAATTACATCATGGATGCCAAGTACGTGTACGTCCCGAAACTCTTTTGCGCCGATCATATCTTGTTGCGCAGTCCCGACGAGTCGTTGTACCTCCTCCGCGTTTCCAATCATGGGCGTCTGTACACGGAAATTTTCCATGAAGCGGTCGAGGGAGAGCCAACGGAACAAGAAGGGCATCCGAAGACTCTACCCGATATCGCGCCTTTCTCGATGTACGACGAACCGACGGCGCTACGCGAGCAGGAGCAGGAGAACGACAAGGTTTAGCTAGTGTGGGTGTTTCGATGATGCGATGTTAACCGTGTCATAATAACAAGCGACATGGGCGCGATGATACTGATCAAAATTCAGGTAAAAATAGAATACCATCCACGAGAGTAAAAACACGGCGAGACTGGCTTGGACATGGAGCGTGATCAGACTGGTCAGGAACAACAGGACAAAGGACACGATTTCAGCACGCCTCCAATTGACGCGCTGGGCTTCCTCGCAGGCAAATTGTTGGGGATCGACAAACTGACGATTGTCCTCTTGCTTGCATTTCCCGATCGAGCATCCCATGGCGTTGGATTCATAAAC
>VGZN01000975.1 GCA_016872635.1 Planctomycetota bacterium
CGAACTGGTCTTCCAGACGGGATAGGTACTCCTCCCACGAGATCAGCGGGAGTTGCAGTCGTTCATTGACCTTGTTTTTCAGACGCAGGATCCATTGGAATAAAGAGGACTTGCTATCCAATTCGTCAGAAATTGGATACGTTTCAAAATATTGTTGATAATGAGCCCGGCATTCCAGACAGGGAATGACACCTTGTAAGGAAAAGAAAAAGTACAAGACAAATTCTTTCGACGCAATGTCGTTGGGGTCAAACGCCGTCGCGACCGCATCGATCGATATCCATAAATGTTTTCCCCACCATTTCGGGTCAATGTACTGAGGCGAGGCGTCCACCGCGATACCGGTGGCTGGCGAGACTGACGAAAAAGAAGACATGGCTGGGATCAAGATGGTATATTTCCTTACAAGATGGCAATATAAAAAAAACAAAGTGCATGTAAAAACATAAAATGTCAGGTCCCTCTTATCTGCTGCTGACCTCCTCAACCCGGGATCGTTTATTGTACCCCGATGTTGGAAACTTTGTGGTTCCTTGTGGTACCATCAATAATGTGAATCGATCCGATTTGAACGTGTTTCATTCCACCAATCCGATCTCGTACGGCCTGCCCGACTATAATTTTTGTTGGACGAATTACAATCCCCCCGCCATGGACGAGGCGGAAACGTTTCGCACCCAGATTGTCGCGGGCAATGCTAGCGAGCCGATTCTCGTTGAAAACGTCAATACGGACCTGTTGGGTATTGCCGTGACCAGACAGAATCTTTCATTGCAACAGACATCTGCCAACGGCTACGGCATCTTGAAAGGCTGGTTGCTCATCATCGTTCCCGACCCGACACAACCCGACGTGACGGAGACCCGAGAAATCCTCGACTATGACCCGACACTGCGTGCGGTCACGTTGCGGAACCCATTTTTTGACTTTGACGTGTCCCGGGGCCCGTTGGAGGCCGTGATCCGCAACTATTCGCTCAATCAACCGCTAATCCAGGTCGGACCCTTGGTGGTCATCAATGGCTTTTTCCTTGAAAAGAGTTCCGTCGTCTACTTTGATTTTCCCGTGTATTTGTACGACGTCTCGTTGAACCAGGTCCGGTTGGTCAAGAAATACGACAATGAGGTCTTTGCGTTTGAATTGTGCACACCGTTTTCTCCCGCGTGGCAGGTCACGGACCAATACTGGGTCATCAGTCGATCATCGCCGATGGCGCTGGGCGACATTCTCCCGATCACAACCCCCCCCGCGGGGGAGGCACCCGTGTTTTACAACCTCCATTTTCTCGAGGATTACGTTCTTGTCGACAAGGGGAGGCATTAT
>VGZN01000976.1 GCA_016872635.1 Planctomycetota bacterium
TGCGTAAATGCTCGTCGATTCAAACTTCATATTAAGGAGGGCGACGATGCAACGCTTCAGCTTGCCCGCTCTTGAGTACCACGTTGCTCATGGTTGCAATTTGTCCTGCCAGCAGTGCAGCCACTACAGCAATTTTCACTTGGCAGGCAAGTTGCCAACGCTCGCCGACGCAGAGTCCGAGTACTTGCAATGGTCTCATCGACTTAAGCCAACGCGATTCGCATTGCTTGGAGGTGAGCCGCTGCTTAATCCTAAGATCTTGGAACACATTCAACTCGCACGGCAACACTGGTACCATAGCGACCTGATGCTGGTCACCAATGGATTCTTCCTGCACCGCTTCCCTGAGTTGCCGCGGGTTCTCGTTGATACAGAGTGCCAACTTGAAATCAGCCAGCATGGAACACATCAAGACTACCTCGATCGATTTCGCGAAGTTAAAGCGATCGTGTGGAGTTGGCGCAAGCAGTATCCGAAGCTTCGCATCAACATTCGCAAATCGCACGCGGGCTGGATGCGTCAATACAACATCGTCGATGGCAAGCCGATGCCATTCAAATCACAGCCAGACGCCGCGTATCGCGTCTGTATGCAGCGAACGTGCACCCAGCTTGTGAATGGCTGTCTCGCTAAATGTCCCGCACTCGCATATTGGCCACAGCTAGAGACAAAAGCCCGCCTCGAATCCATTTCGGAGTGGGATTTGTTCCGTGATTACGAAGCCTGCCCGCCAACAGCGAGCGACGACGAGCTTCGCTCGTTCCTCGAAACCAAGTCGATTCCCCAGTGCGCGTTGTGTCCTAGTAGGCGCGTCGCGTTTCGTCATCCCAGTCCCTTGCAAAGGAGTAACTTGCAATGATTGATAAATTCAAACCCAAACTACCTCGATTGCCTTATCCATTCATTCCGCCCTTCGATCCGCCGGCAGAACAACCACCCTATGTTCCACCTAAGAGTCCTGGTGGCGAAGGCGGAGGATCACCAAGCGAAGACCCAGGCCCACGTCCACCATGGTGGCCCGAGGATTGGCCTTGGCCGCCACCACCAGATGAACCTGTGGTTATTGAAGCACCACCGCCACTGCCCAACATCATTTGGCCGCGGCTTCCGCCAGATCATCCTTATCACCTGCCACCAGGTTATCATTATCCCGACAACCTGCCCGAAGGCCATCCAGGACACTATTATCCAGGCATGCCACCGTATCCTGTAATTGCTCCGTGATACTTGCGTTCTTGTAGGTGGGTCCTTAGTAAGCGTTGAATAGGAAGTTGCAAAAATATTCTCAACCCATGGATACTTTTGCTGCTGACATGCGTTTA
>VGZN01000977.1 GCA_016872635.1 Planctomycetota bacterium
CATATCTGCCTCTCTGATTATCATTCCAATTGTGCCTTTTTGTCCCGAACGCGACGCCATCTTGTCGCCGATTGCGGGCATTCGTTCTTCGCGGATTCGCACTTTGGCGATGCGTGTGCCTTCTTCACCTTCGGTGATAAATGTCTTATCAACCACGCCGAGTTGGCCTTTCTTTGTCATCTTGGATTCGTCGTAGAGGCCGGAGTCGGCGTCGTTCGTGCCACTCATACAGCCGATGAGCACCACCTTTTCGTCGATTTGGGTGCCCTCTTTCACTAATCCGTTTTCGTCCAGTTGGCTGTAATCGTAGCCGGCTTTCAGTCCAACCACCACTTTTTCCGATGCCTCTATATTGCCGAACTTTTTGAAACTATTGGTTTTCGCCGACTTCTCTTCGTGGGTTTCATATACACTGAAATAGGTGGTGCGGAACAGGCCACGTTTGAGTGCGCCCTCATTAATAAGAATCGCGTCCTCTACGTTGTATCCCGTATAACACGCAATCGCGACGATGGCATTTTCGCCGTAACTGTTTTCCTCGTTGTTGATATATTCGAGGAATCGCGATTTCACGAGAGGGCGCTGGCCCTGATTCAAGATGACGGCGGTCTTGTCCATACGCATATTGTAGTTGGTGTGATAGAGGCTGACCGCCTGCTTGCTCTGGCCACACGAAAACGAGTTTCGGGATGCGGGGTTGTGCTGGGGGTAAATAATCAGGTTGGACATCATTCCGAAAATGAGCGACTCGTGGATTTCGCAGTTGCTGTATGATTTTGCCGCCGCAGTGGTCATTACTTGCACCGGTTTTAGCGCAATAAGAGAGGTTTCCTCTTCATTGGGATCGATGTATTCAATCACCGATTTCTTGTCGATGAATCGCTGGTATTGGTAGGGGTTGCCGTCGGAGTCGGCAGGAATATCGTAGATGTCGCCGAGCTCATAGAAGTATTCGTAATTGGGTCCCGTGGGTGCGTCTTTTCGCACAGTGTTGAATCCATTCACCAATTTGCGCCAAGTGAAATCCGATTTTTTGTCGAGTGCGCTGAATGACATCAGCCCGGTTTCGGCGTGCTTGTAGAAAATGGGGCGCATAATACGCCCACCGTCGGTAAATAAATTGATAGTATTTTGGCGAATATCGAAACAAACACTGATGGAGAGAGGCAGTAGCCCGATTCGACGATAAAACCGGATATCATCTGCGATTTTGAGCGCATCGTTGGTGACTCCCGCCCAATAACCATTTACAAAGATTTTTGTCATTGTGGCCAGATGTTTAGGCACATAATTCGTCTGGGGTTGGATGTCTGTGTGCTTTC
>VGZN01000978.1 GCA_016872635.1 Planctomycetota bacterium
AATCGTGGCAGTGGCGCTTATCGCAATCACAACTGTTCACCCAATGTTGTTTGTTAATTCCGGCAAGCGTGCTTTTGCCGATGAGCCAGTTATGAACGGAGGTCAAGGCAACTCTTCAAGCGTCGGGACCAATAATCAACTAAACATTGATGGCTCGACACTTCGAATAATCGAACAACACAATGTAATAGTTACACATTCGGATGGAGGTGTTGGGCAGTCACTTCTTATCGCAACGGAACCTATTGATCCGTCTCTTCCCAGTTCTTTTGCTTTTTACGCGAACGCAATGGATGGGCAATCGAGCGTACTTTTCATCGGTGGTTCGGACACGAATGGCACGTGGATGAATTCGACGAAGATTTCACTTGCAGATGCTAGCGTACTCCAAGGCATGATGTTTGCGCGAGGTGGAATTAGTGCCAACGCTGGGCCAGGATACTTCGATGGATTTTGGTCAAACTACTGGCACTATCTGACAAATCCAACCGAAATGGACGACGACCTGGAATATGCGTTTTATGGGGCAATGGGAACGGCGGCTGTTGCGGGGACTGCTGCCGGAGGCGTTGCTGCTTGGGGAGCAATGGGGGGTGGTCAATTTGCGGTCGGGATTTCGGCGAACGCTGGAACCGTAATCCCGCATGTTACATTCGGATATGGTAGCGGCGGCGTTTATACATGGGCACATGGCGTTGGTGCAGTTGGCTTTACAACAACGTACGGAGCCGGACCAGGGACACTTGTAACAGTAACGGGGATTCCAATACTGGCACCTGCCGCCGTAGCAACATGGGTCGGCACGAATCCGAACACGAGCAATTGCCTCAGTGCTGCGATCCACGCATATTGGGTTGGACTCGGATTCTAGAGGTACATATGAGCTTACCGACAGTAACCCTCGATCCGAGTGACTTAGGTTGGAAGGATCGTTTGATCGACGCAGGATTCAGCATTCGCGAATTGACGCTTGATTCCCCGCAACACAATCGAATCCAACAACGATTTTTTCGCGTTTCACGAGGCAACAGTTCCGTCGAAATATTGCTTTCGCAACGGGACAAGGACCGTTCACCATCTCTAACCCTGATGAGTCACCTTCCTGGTTGTTCCGCTGATTTTGCCCGAGAGGTTCAATCGCAACTGAACTCTCCCAAATAGAAAAACACGAACCATGCATTGCATCGAAGTCGCCGATCAGCCGCTTTCCAATGGCTGCCCAACTTCGGCGACTCGATGAATGCGGTCGTTATGCCTTGACCGATTTACGAACCACCATCGACCGCACCGTACCAGCGTATCCTCTGTCTAGCCCGATGCC
>VGZN01000979.1 GCA_016872635.1 Planctomycetota bacterium
AAGACAGCGGGGCTCAGTCGAGAAGTATTCAGAAATACCGCGTTGACTGATTCCCCTCGGAATTTCGTGTTCGCTTGTATATGTCGTTGCAGGTTCACAGTCGGGCACAAATCGCTCCTCGTAGACTCGACACGGTACCCGAGCCATCTCCTTCACGGAATAGACACGTGAAGTGCTAACCATGACCAATCCCGCCGAACGTTCCTTGCAATACTCCAAAAGATTGACGGTACCCCAAAGATTGTGCTCCATCGCATTCCGCGACAAAGAACATTTGCCTAAGGAAGCCCCCCCGATAGAAGCTCCCCCGACAGAAGCCACCTCGGTCCCCGCCAGCACGCTCGGGTTGGCCGCGCAATCGATGACCCAGTCCGCAGCGGGGATCGATTTTGGAAATGCATCGTCCCGAAGATCCGCCTCAAAGACTCGTACGCCAATCTTTTCTAACGGGAGTCGGTTTGCTTGACTGCCGGACCTTAAGAAGTTATCGCACCCGAACAGATTCCAATCCGGATAGCGATCTGCGATAACTCGGGCGAGCGATGAGCCTACGAAGCCGCAGACTCCTGTGATAAAAACTCGCATATCCCATCCGCTATGTTGACTGAGTTTCTGGGCTTTCGAGCCGAAGCTCGAAGGATCGGATTCGCCCCAATCAAGGCCTCCCGATAGAAAGGGAGGGCTTTGAGGGTCTCAGATAGCTCGATATACACTCTCGACGAAATCCAACCTCGAAAAGATCCAACCTCGAGGAGATCCAATCCTCAACGAGATACACGCTCGACGAATGGATATCGACGTGTGCGGGTTGGTTTAGACCAACTTCCAAGCTGCAACGAGTTGCTCTGCGCCTGGGCTCAAACGGCGTACCTTGTGAGCGATGATCGCCTTTTCGGACTTGCTTGCCTTTTCTGCTCGCTTTTGCAGTTTGGTCAGCTTCACTTTGCGATTGCGACGACGACGCAATTCTTTGGTGCGTTCAATTCCCATAATATCGTGATGGTTGGAATGAGAGTTAGGTCGGTGATCGAAACGAATTGATCCCAATCAAGCTGGGGTCAGAACGATAGCCGAAGCCTCCCGGTTCGTCAACGTTTGTCCCTAGTTTGTCGCAGGAGTGGGCTGGTTGTCCCTCGGGCTGGTTGTCCCTCGGGCGGGATTAACCTCTGGTCCGAACCGCGAACTTCTGGCAAGATGATGCAAAGTTTGCGAACGACGCTTTTTGTTCTCCCAATATTCTCGGCGCCGCCCTAACGTAGCGCACTTCGCACCCTCCTAAGAACCTCTGACGGATGCTCATCTATCATGGAAAAACCTA
>VGZN01000980.1 GCA_016872635.1 Planctomycetota bacterium
GGACATGCGAGTACCCACCTAGCAACGCTCGGGCCTTGGCACCCAGGACCAGCATCTGCGCAGCACGCAATCCAGCCCCCCATGTTACCCATTGATTGATGAACGCAGGTGCTTCCGGCCTACCGGCTCGAGTCGCGGCCACCAATCGAACGGCATACCCAGCGATATCCTCAGCGATTGGTACTCTGCGGACCAATCGCTGGAAACGCTGGACGTCTTCCCCGGTAAACAGAGGCACGATTGGCTCCGGCGAACCGCTCGTTGTATCGAGAACCACCTGAAGCTCATCTCGATACGGCAAGTAATCCATCAAAACATTGAACATGAACCGATCGAGTTGCGCCTCTGGGAGGGGATACGTTCCTTCCATTTCGATAGGGTTCTGGGTCGCCAATACAAAAAACGGCTCCGGCAACGCATACCGCTTTCCGGCCGCTGTAACTTGGTGTTCCTGCATCGCCTCAAGCAATGACGATTGCGTTTTGGGTGGGGTGCGGTTGATCTCGTCCGCTAAAATCACGTTGGCGAACACAGGGCCAGGGACAAATTGCAGAGAACGCCTTCCCTCGGACTCCCCGAGAATCTCGGTACCCGTAATGTCTGCGGGCATCAAATCTGGGGTGAACTGGATGCGACGAAACTCTAAATGAAACACCTGAGCGACACTGCGCACCAAAAGCGTCTTCGCCAATCCAGGAGCACCCGTGATCAAACAGTGTGTTCCCGAAAACAAGCAGATGAGCAATTGCTCGATTACCGATTTCTGACCCACAATCGTCTTGGCCAATTCGGCTTCGATCCTCTTCTTACCTTCCCGAATTTGCTCTGCCAGAACAGCATCATCGTCGGAGGTCGTTACTTGTAAATTCAATTCGCTACTCATTTCTCGTTGTTCAATTTTTCGCTGGTATCGCCGAACCCACCGAAGTACCGACGATGTAAATTCTCAGTGCACTTTGTTCCGCGATCCTCGTTTCGGTTTTTCGTCCGCGACATCTCGTTCCATCGCCGCTGAAAAAATCTAGTCATGCCTCAGTGCGTCATCGCATAGGTAACAATGTTGATTCCGAGGGGGTACGCTTTTTTGACCGAGAACTCCTCGAAGTACCAAGGGTCCTCGCCTTCGCGTTCCCAACCATCACCGAGATCGGTGTTGTGGCAGATGAACACCATGATCCTTCCTGCATCATCGCGGACGGCACGGTAATGCGGGATACTCGTATCCGATCCGTATCTTGGCTCCCACGTCATCCCCGACTCGCGTCCCGCCCATGCGGAATGAATCGACGGAAGCTGCGGCTTCTCTTTCAAATCATAA
>VGZN01000981.1 GCA_016872635.1 Planctomycetota bacterium
AAGTAACGTACAACATGCATATCCTGATACGATTCGAACTGGAATTGGGATTGGTCTCTGGGGAGCTAGCTGTTGCCGATTTGCCACAAGCATGGTCGGACAAGTACCACAACTATCTGGGTATTCGCCCACCCGATAACGCACTGGGAGTATTACAAGACGTCCACTGGTCCGCTGGCTTGATCGGCTATTTCCCGACATACACTCTCGGTAATATCTACGCGGCTCAACTTTATGAAGCCGCGGATAGGGAATTGGGAGGTGTTGGGCGTTTAATCGCCAAAGGTGAGTTCACACCTTTGTTGGCATGGCTCCGCGAGAAAGTTCACCGGTTCGGGCGGCGTTATCCGCCGATGGAACTTATCGAGAATGCAACCGGAAACGCATTCAGCTCCGATGCCCTGATTCGTCATCTTCGCACCAAGGTCGCATGATCTCATCGCGTCGTTGCGGTGGGGAAACGGCTGTATCGACTGCGGTGATATCGATCGATGGTTGTCGTTGCCGCTATTTCTTGACGTCCTCTTTTTTGATGTCGTTGAAGACTTCATCAAACTTTTTCAGCTTGGGCACAATCACTGCTTGGCAGTAAGGATTCTTTCGTGCGTTCAAGTTGAAATAGTTCTGGTGGTATTTCTCGGCTGGGTAGAACTTGGCGAGTGGAGAGATTTCGGTGACGATCTTGCCATCGAAAACCTCCTTGTTGAGCTTGGCTTTATAATCCTCTGCGATTTTCTTTTGCGCATCGTTTTCATAGAAAATTGCGGAACGATATTGGGTTCCTTCGTCGTATCCTTGTTTGTTGAGGGTCGTGGGGTCGTGCGTTTTCCAATGGACTTCAAGAAGTTTTGCAAACGGAACAACTTCGGGATCAAATTCGATTTGAATGACTTCCGCGTGGCCCGTGGTGCCGGAACAGACTTGTTCGTAGGTTGGGTTTTCAACGGTTCCACCGGTGTATCCGGAGACCACAGACTGGACACCCTTGACTCGTTGGAAGACGGCCTCGGTGCACCAGAAACATCCACCCCCAAAGGTTGCTTTTTCCAATTTCTTGTTTCCTTCTTTGGATTTTGCTTCAGTCGTTGCCTGACCCGTGGTGCCTTGGCCGTGAACAATTGTTGCGAGACCCAGTCCTTGGAACAGGATCGCGGCGACGAAGCAGAGCCAGCATTGCAAGGACTTTGATTGGCACCATGGTCTTGATTGCATCATCATCGGTTCACCGAAATTCGATTGAGGGACTTAACGGGTGGTTCTTAGGACTCGGATAAGAGTCGCGGGCTCTTCGTGGATTGATTGGCAGTAATTGAGCA
>VGZN01000982.1 GCA_016872635.1 Planctomycetota bacterium
GACCCGATTGGAGACATTGTGCATGATGAATGACATGCAGATCCCCATGATGGTCGCACGCGCCCAAGTCGCCGAGGCGATCGACTGGGTCGTTCAAACCAAGCGGAACGCGAACGGTAAACGATTTATTTCAGAAATCGCTGAATTATCGGGCCTCGATGCGTCCCTTGCCTACCAATGGAGAACCCTCTGGCGCGCCGGCGAATAGCACTTATTCGCTCTTTGATGAGCTCGCATTCTCTCGTCGCCCCCTGTTCTCGTTGGAACGCGTGCATTGCGCATCAGGCTCATTCCGACGAACTCTCTGGGTAACCAACGCATCCCCTTTCTATCAGATCCTCGCGTTCATCCGGCTCTGACCTCAACGCCACCCTCGCCATTCTTCCACCTTACAAACATCCATCGAAGGTTTTCAGAAAAATTCTAGAAACTCACTTCCTGTGGTTAGTTTGGTTCCGCATTCCATAGTGTCAGGCAATCGCGAATCATCACCTCGCAATCAACCTAAGTGCAAGATGTCTTGCACGTGCGAGCTGAGTCGAAGGTTGCGACGACATGTAGAGAGAGAAAACCATGTGCAAGTCTTTTCGAAAGGTGCTCGCCAATCTTCATCGTGATGATCGCGGGCTCGGAACCGTGGAAGCCGTTATGCTCCTCGGCGTTGGATGCATCGTGCTTTATGCAATCTCCAACATCGTTGGGGTTGGAAGTGGCGCTGGCTCAGACACCAACACCTTTACCGGTGGATTGGTAACCATGGCAAAGAGCTACATTTTCAACATCAACGGCGGGGGAAAGTAAGACTCCGCTAGTCTCACGGACCAAGCTACACCTTGGAGACATCTCTGGGTGTAGCTTTTTTTACGCCAATAAATAAAGCATCGAAGCCCAGAGATCCATTCGGGCTTCGTTCTCGAAAAAACCGTCCTACCACGTAACGCCTCGCGAGACCAATCATGGCAACTGCAACGATCGAAATGCTCGGCAAGACCGGATCCATGCAAATGGTCATGATCATGGTTTATGTAATCGCAATCGCCGTTTTTGATCTGCGAAGCAATCGCATTCCTAACGTATGGAATTACTCCTTCTTGGGAATCGGGATTGGCCTCGCGATCGCAGCTTCGGTTGCCCGTGTATTTCCTGAATACGGATGGTCTGCCACGTTCACCAACGGACCGGGATTTCCGAGTGCCATCCTGGCCGCAATGATCGGCTTCACGTTCACCTTCGTTCTATGGAAGGTTGGTTTTATGGGTGGAGGTGATGTCAAACTGTCCTGCGCGCTCGGAGCACTCCTAGGTATCTCACTCCT
>VGZN01000983.1 GCA_016872635.1 Planctomycetota bacterium
CCGCCTCATGAAATAGCTCATTGGCCATGCGATTGCGCATCAAACTATCCGTGTAGGCCACCTCACTGAATTCCTCGGTCCAGGTCTGATACAGGAAGCTGCGGGAGTCGTCGGCCCCATCAAAGATATGGTCTCTTATACCTGGTCGCTCTATATAGCGGTCCGGATTGCGAAAGTCCGGATTACGTACTATCGGCAAAATGTGTGATTTCCATGATTTTTTGCTTTGAGCATGCAGGGAGGTTTCGTCACGAATCTCGTAGAGATAGGCCAGATGGTGGTCGTAATACCCGCTGAACAATTCGTCTGCCGCCGACCCGCTCACGGAAATTCGATACCCATGCTCGGCAATGCTCTGCATCAGCAGCCAATGAACGTAATAGCTTATGGTATGAACCGGCGCATCATGATAACGAATCAGATCCCGCAAACGGGTAAGAAAATGCATGGTTGTGACTGGAATCGCCGTGTGACGTAATCCCAACTCGCGCACCGCACAATCAACCATGTCGGATTCTTCATAGCGTGCGTCTGAATTTACGATCGTAAAACCATGCACGTCATAATCAAATATCCGCTTCGCGATGCTGATTAGCGCAACTGAGTCGACGCCCCCGCTCATGCAAAATGCCAATGGCACATCCGCCCTAAGGCGCAACTCCACTGAGCGGATCAAATGCTCCCGTGCCCCATATACAGCATCCTCGAAACTCATCCCTTCCTGCTGATTAAATTTAGGAATCCAATACCGGCTGGTCGATTCCGAGCCATCAGCAGCCAGTTTCAGGATTGTCCCGGCACCGAGTTCCTCGACACCCTTAAAAAAAGTATGGCCAGCCTTGTATAGGGATTTATAGCCATTTACCAGGTAACGCAGAAGATGCTCCTGGTTGATTTCCAACGGTCTCCCGAGCAATGCTGATATGAACTTGATCTCCGATGCAAAATAAATGCCGTCATCGGCTCGATACAAGTAAAGCGGTTTCTCGCCAAAACGATCCCTGCACAACATCAGGGATCCTTCACTTTCGTCGAACAAGCCAAAAGCCCACATGCCTTCACAGCGATCGAGCGGCTTTTCACCCTGCCGATCAAGCATCGACAGCAGAACTTCGGTGTCCGATTGTGTCTGGAAAACTGCGCCACCACGAATTAATTCGCCACGAAGTTCAACGTAGTTGTACAACTCCCCATTCTGAACAATCCACTTGCTGCCATGCCTCATCGGCTGATTGGCGCGCGGATCTAAATCGATAATGCTGAGGCGGCTGTGCAACAAATAAGCATTTTTCCCTTGGCTGTTAATCCAATGAC
>VGZN01000984.1 GCA_016872635.1 Planctomycetota bacterium
ATCGCAGATCCGCAAGGTATGGCTACCAAACCCCTCGACCTAAACCACCTTCACCACACAGTTCCATTGGGCTCCCCCGATTGGATTTCCATGAACGGCATCTTCTGGGGCCTTTTCCTGCTCATCCTCATCGCCTCAAAAAATCAAACCGAAAAAAACCGCAAATCTTTGGGCTGGTTCTTGGGCGCACTGTCATTGATCAACTTCGCGGCTTCCAACATCAAAATGGTCCTCGACCACACGTGGTACATCGAAAATAGCCTACCCCTACACCTGTGTGGAATGTCGGCCTTCATCGCTGCCTACCTCCTCATCCGCGGCTCACAACTCAGCTATGAGTTACTAGTTTATTGGGGCGCGGGCGCCATCCATGCCTTCCTCACGCCGGAAATCACCAACGGATCCTCCCTCTACAACCACATCGAATACAGCATCTCCCATGGCATCATCATCCTGGGATCTATGTACGCTACGATGCGATTGGGCTATACGCCCCGACCTGGTTCTTGGTGGAAGGTTTTCCTCTAT
Organism: Planctomycetota bacterium; assembly: GCA_016872635.1. Classification (GTDB taxonomy): domain Bacteria; phylum Planctomycetota; class Planctomycetia; order Pirellulales; family Pirellulaceae; genus JBKCUI01. The sequence continues at coordinate 529 of VGZN01000984.1, forward strand.
ACCCAGCTCACCATCCCCGTGATCGGCGGCGCCAATTACCTCACCGGCGGAAACTACATGTATCTGTGCCAAAAGCCCACGGCCGATAACCCCTTTGTCATCGGAGAATGGCCTTGGTACATATTGGGCTTGGAATTCGCCATCATCCTGCATTTCTTCGCCTTTTACCACCTCCACAAAGCCCTCGCCACCTGGAGAAGTAACCGCGCTTAACCCTATCTTCGCGTTCATGCGGGGTTTCTTTTCGATGTTTTTCGGTTTGATTTTCAGGGTGATGCCCTGCCTCGTTTTCTGTGTGATGGCCTTTGCAACAAGCCAAGCGTCTGCACAAACTCCCTCTGCACCCACTTACGACCCTGCCCTCAACCCAGGCATCATTCCTGCGCCCCAAATGATTGAGATGTCGCCCCGAGGCGGTTACAGTAAATTCGTCATAGACGAGCCACGAAAAAACCCAAATCTTCCTGCCGAAGGATATAAATTATCCATTAAAAGAAAAAACATCACGCTCGAATACGCCGATCAAAATGGCTTAATGCACGGAGGCCATACGCTTTCAGAACTTATCAAATTATATAATGGAAAAATCCCGTGCATGACCATCACCGATTACCCCCGATTCCGTTACCGGGGGATGCACTTGGATGTATCGAGGCATTATTTCGATAGCTCCTTCCTCTATAAATACGCCGCAATGGCTGCAAAATATCGCTTCAATGTAATCCACCTCCACCTCACCGATGATCAAGGATGGCGGCTCGAAAGCAAACAATACCCCAAACTCA
>VGZN01000985.1 GCA_016872635.1 Planctomycetota bacterium
GTATCCATGGTGTCAACTCCCCGGGTTTGGGCCACGGAGATTATCTTTCGCGCATTTTCCTCCGAGACTTGTCCGGATTGATTAGTGACACCGTATGCTGAACCAAATTGAGCTGTTCCAAGGGCGATTCTATTCATGAATCCTCCGAAATGCAGAGTTCGGCAAAATTATTTTCCCCAAGGACTGCACCACCTTACTTTGCTGAGCTGTTTTTATCCCAGGAAAGATCGGCAAACTCAAAGCAAGATCTGCATATTTTTTCGCAACAGGGCAACTGTTCAATGCCGATTTGCTTGCAACTCGACGATAGAACCGGAGCGAGGGTACGGGCATATAATGTAGGTTGGCAAAAATTCCCTTCGTGCGGAGCTGCCTTAAAATCTGATCCCTTTTCCACTTCCCTTCAGAAACAACAACAGGATAAAGATGCCATGCCGACTTGGCGCCCGAAGTGAGTTGCGGAAGCTCCAACGGAAGCCCGGCCAACCGAACGGAGTAATCCTCGGCGATTTTTGTGCGTTCCCTTTGAAATCGAGGCACCTTAGTTAGCTGGCTTCTCCCCAAAGCTGCCTGAATATCTGTCATTCGGTAGTGATTCCCAAGTTCGAGTTTTTCATAGTACCAGGGATCACTCCGGCCTGGGGAACGGTGTTTCGGGTCGCGGGTGATTCCATGGGTCCGGAGCCTGCATAGTTTTTTATACAGTTCCGGGGAATTTGTGGTGACCATTCCACCCTCCCCGGTGGTGATGATCTTTACGGCGTGAAAGCTGAAAACGCAGAGATCGGACCACCGGCAGGATCCAACCGGCTCTCCCCTCAAACTTGCCCCCGTCGCATGGGCAGCATCTTCGACCACCTTGAATCCGAACTTTTGTCGAAGTGTTCCCAAAAACTCCAAATCGACCGGATTTCCGGCAAAATGAACGGGGGCTACTACTTTTGGCAGTCGGTTTTTCCGCGCTGCCTGTTTTAGGCGATCCTCCAACAGATCCAAATCCATGTTGTAGGTCCCCCACTCGATATCGACAAAGTCCACATCCGACCCGCAACGCAACGCGGCATCGGCCGTGGCACAGAAGGTGTTGGGGGAGGTCCACCAGAGATCCCCCCGCCCCATCCCGAGAACCATCGCGGAAAGATGAAGCCCCGCCGTCGCCGAACTGCAGGCCACCGCGTGCTTGGCCCCGCAAAACTTGGCGAACTCCTCCTCAAACTTTCCGATTTCCGGACCTTGCGTGAGAAACGGGCTCTTCAGAACCCGGACTGCCGCCCGGATGTCAGACGCATCCAGGCATGGCCGGCTATAAGG
>VGZN01000986.1 GCA_016872635.1 Planctomycetota bacterium
CAGTTCGATCTTTATCATGATCGGTTCCTCGGTGCGAGATCTCAAGGAAGCGCAGAGCCTGCTGTTGCCGGTATGGCTCGTGATGATGCTGCCGATGATGGTTTGGTTCATCGCGGTCCGCGATCCGCTCGGTCCCGTCGCAATGACGCTCTCGATGTTCCCACCGAGCGCGCCGATGATGAATGTCTTGCGACTCGGGACCGGAATCACCATCCCGGTCTGGCAACCGATCGTGGGAGCGATTTTGTTGGCGGCTGCGACATTCCTGGTGATCTGGGTCGCCGGTCGAGTTTACCGGATGAGCATGCTACGTTCGGACTCCGTGAAGACCCTGACTCAACTGATCGCCAGGATCGTAACCGTTTCGTCGCAGGGCTATAGCAAGTAACAAGAACAGCGATTACCGGACCTTGGCATCGAAGCGAACGATGCCTCCCTCGCCTGGCTTGATGGCGTTTTCAAATTCCCATCGCAGGACTTTCGATCCTGCTTCGTTGGGAATGGTCGCGAACGATGCTGGCAAGCTCGACTGTTGCGAAGCGTCGACGTACTCGAGTCGTGGGGCGAGCGAGTCGGTGACGACGAGATTTTTCAGCGGCGAGTCGCCGACGTTGTCGAAGCGAATCGTGAAGGAGATCACATCGCCGGGGCTGGCGATCTGTTCGGAAGCGACTTTGCACAGCCGAATGCGAGCGCCCTTGAACTCGTAGGTGACGGTTTCTTGCGTCTGGTTGAGGCTGGTCTCGACAACTGCCTCTTGGCCATCGATCAACACCTTGAGAGCATCGACATTGGACCACACCCTTGCGGCCGCGGCCGCGAGGGCCAGTTTGGCTGGATCGGTGCCGAGCAAGTCGCCGTGTCGGATGAGATCGAGATCTTCGAACGGTTTGAAGGCATCGCTCAATTCGCCCATTGGGAGAATCATTTCGGACGGCAACGGTCGCTGGCGTTCGCGGAACGCTTCTGCGACGCGCACCACATCCTTTGCCACGGGACCTACCGGCTTCATGATGCTCACCGGAGGCAATTGCTCGCGTACGACACCTGGCCCATCGGGCTGGATGGATGCTTGAGGTCGCAGGGCCAATTCGGCAGTTTGCGGGCCGGTTCGTTTGCGAACGCTTGCGAAGCGCGGCGCATAGATTGCGACTCGGCAACCGCTCTGGACAAAGGTTTGGCCGTTCGCGGTTGTGTATTGAATAACGGTGTCTTCGGGGTCGAGTCCTGTTTGAGTCATGTCGTCGCGCAATCGCACGTGCGGATCGCGATCCCCGCCATCGAAAATGTATTCCTGGGGGTCCGCAC
>VGZN01000987.1 GCA_016872635.1 Planctomycetota bacterium
GTCTGAAATGTCTTGCCTGAGATGGAAGGACGCCATTGCCCATCGATAAAACACTCGGTGTGCTTGATTTTTGGGGCTGCAATCGTGGTTTCGGCGATAGCCATAGGAAAGTACTCCAAAGTAGTTTGTGGGAACGAGGAAAGGATTGGTTGGGTAAGGAGTCGTTTGAGCGCGGTGCCTGAAGGTTACCCCTTGCGAATGGGCCTCGAGGATCGCTTCCCGAAGGAACTCCAAGCTTTATGGATCGTACGCAGAGGGGGCCCGCGCGAGGGATCCCGCGTAAGCCTAAAGGATAGCTTTTTGGCAGGTGAGCAACTAGATGTGCAACCTTTGGTCGGCCGGTCCTTCCTAGGATTCCTGAAAACCGGACTATTTCCAAAAAACGGTCTATTCCATGATTTTGCTTCTAGGTTCCTGGAACTTCAGAGCAGGCGAATGGGCGAAGATGAATTAAACTTGATAAGAGTGTTTAGCCTACTTTTCGAGGATCTTCCGATGCCAATTGCCACGCGATTCGCCATGATCGGGTTGTCGGCCATGCTGACTATCTCTTTGCATGGCGGCTTAGCCTGGGCCCAAATAGTCCAGCTCCCCAGTTCCAGCATGTTCAGTTTGTCAACTTCCGCCGCTGTGCCAGATCGAGGGTCGGTCGGGGCTGGAGGTATGGCAACTGGGCAGTTAGGGTCGCTTTCTCGAGGACCTGGCATACCCAATGTTGCCCAAGGGGGAAACGGAGGGGCATCGTCGTTTGATGTCCGAACCACCGTGATCGACTTGGACGAACTCGATCGCATGATCCGTTCACAAGCGACAGATAATCCCGAGAAGCCGCGACTGCAACAGAATGATCCTAGGGGGTTTTCTCGAATCTCCGCTTCAGCAAAGCGTAGCGTTACAAGGCCTGATTATGACTACCTGGCGACATTGAGTGGCCATGGGACTGGTTCGCCGACAATTTCTGGGAATGGGGTATCCAAACAAGCGACAAGGCTCAATCGTCGAGACTACGATGCGATCAAATCTTACTTGGAGTTGGCGCATGCGGCCAAACAGCGAGGGCATTGGGCGAGCGTTGAAACGTACTACAAACTCGCTTGGGAAACCTTGCCTGAAAGCCGCCGAAAATCTGTTTTGCAAGACCTAGAAGAAGCGAGGACGAGTTTCTTGCGAGACCAGAAGCTTCCTTCGGGATCGTCCAAGGTGACACCGGAAAGTCGATAAGCTGGCGGCGGGTAACTCAAAATATCGAATGCCGGCGATGCTGTAGACGATACGTATCCATCGGCGAGAATTATCCATCGGCGAG
>VGZN01000988.1 GCA_016872635.1 Planctomycetota bacterium
CAACCAATTATGGTCCGTGTCGTTGATGTCCATGGATCGACGAACCGGCACATCAAGGAATGCGTCGTGCATGTACGAGGGAAAACGTGAATTGTCGAGCCTGAAGGCGATTGTCTTTTTATCAGCCCCTACTGGAGAGACGGGTTCTTCACGAGAAACGGAAATAAGCCTGATTGGCGGATCTTTTCGATCTTTATCACTGCGTTTCTCTCCCCGACCTGCTCCCGCAAGGTCCTGACCTGCTCCCGCAAGGTCGTCGTCGTCCTTCGGTTTCTTCGACGGATCGAGAATCATGTGCGTGTTGATATACAACGAAGCGCCGCAAACGTCCTTTGATTTTGTCTCCATGATCTGACCGATGTAGTCTCGCGAAACAGGAGCCCGAGATATGATGGCATTCGACTTGGTGACCCACAATTCATGGCCATCCTCCATCATCTGGCGAGCGTTCACGCAGACCACAATTTCTCCCCACGTAGAATAAGGCGGCAATGTTTGCACGCTGCCTCCATATCCGCGGTATTGGCCAGAAAAATAAATTTCCGGACGTCCTTCTTTGCAGCCTTCCAACAACTGGCAATCTCGACCGGGTAACAAACCGCGATCACGGATGCTGGGCATATTCGCGAAGTTACTGAAGTGAAAAATCCACTCCGTCTGCTCAATTTTCAGCTTTTCCCAGCCCAACATCTCCGGTTTCGTAATGCGAGAGTGTCCTTGATTGGCTCGAAACGCCAAGAGCCTGATGCATTGCTTCTGCTCGCCAGCAACTTCGTAGCCAATTAAGTTACTCTGAACTTCAAATTCGCCAAGATCCCTCTTGGCACGTCCTGATCCCTTTCCTTTGTGAGGCCTCGGGTCCCCCCGGGCACGACCAATAACATCCGGGCCTTGTCGACGATCAGCGCCTCGGTGTTCTTCAGGAAGGGAATATAGGACTTGATAAGTTTTCATCTCTACGACGACGGGCTGGTACACGATGGCTTTGACAGCAAAACGCGACTTATTCCCAGCGAAATGCAAAACGTCAACCATGTACTGCTGGATGGCATCCGGCACCGGCGAATACAAAATAAAATGCGGAATCATGTCCCATTCTTTAAGGTGCTCGATAAGAACGTTATACGGAATGCCCTCGTCCTCCTGCACACTCCATAACAAATTTTCTCTGTCATGACGAAGGGCGTGCGTAAGGTGAAAACTGGTCTTCTTCAACCAATAGTCATAATTCTGCCCAAATGCAAGACGTGTCAAGTAGAACTTGTGCCTGATGTCGGGCGTCGGAGGAATAATAAACCAGCG
>VGZN01000989.1 GCA_016872635.1 Planctomycetota bacterium
GCCTGAGAAATTGGTTTGGCGACCCAAAAGGATCGCCTGGCTGCTCACGCATGCGGCGCTCCGATCCGCCGAGGTGCCCGTTTTGCGGTCGCTGGGATGCGAGGTTTGGACGCAAAAAAAGTTTCCGGATACTCCCGAATATCGTAGTTGCCGCGCTGACAACCGCTGGGACATCGGGCTGACGATTCCGGCGCGGGACCTAAAAATCCTCAACGACTTCGATTTCTATACCGATCCGATCACGGACCGCGTCGCGAAAATCATGAATCACCAGTTCGACCTCGTGGTGATTGATGGCTTCGCGCTCAAGACCCGCGAGGTGTTATCCAAGTTTGGAGGTCTCGTGCTGATGCGGGCCTTCGGTATCGCCCATCCCCAGTCCTACAGCGGAATCTTTTTCAAGTTGCACACTCCGGGCCTGGCGAATGCCATCCGATCAAACTACGATCGCTTTCATGTTGGCGCCTTTTATGAGCCTGTGATTCCACATGAGATACCCCTGCTGGCCAACAGGTCCTTCCACCTGCCGATAACCCTGCCGGAATCGGCCTGGGCAAGGCAGGGCACATGGACAGGTGGGGATAACAACATCTTCTTTGTCTGTCCCAGCATCAATGCCCACCCCGCCTGCAGGAGCGTGTACGAAAGTTTCAAACTCCATTTTGGGGATTTCTCCCATGTGATCGCCGGCAGGCAACCTGAACCCGTTGATGATCCTTGCGTGCGCGGATTCATGGATGAGTCGGAATACGCGAATATGTTCCGGCGGGCCGCGATGATGTTCTATCACAGCACCGAACCAAGACACCTGCATTACCACCCCCTCGAGGCCATGGCCACCGGCATGCCCGTCGTCTACATGCGTGGCGGTCTTTTGGAACAATTCGACACAGGCTCACAGGCGGGAGCCTGCGCCACCTTTGCGGAGGCGAAGGAAAAAGCCTCACGGATCCTGTCAGGCAATGCCGAATTGGTCGCGATGATCCGGGATAGCCAGCAAACCATCCTGCGCAAATGGCGGCCTGATGTCGCGCGGGAAGCGTGGATGGGGTGGTTTTCCCGTTTCAAGGCGGGGCCGGCCAACTGGCCGGTTCCCATGGATGGAAAAACAGCGACTCCGCCCGAACCATCGGCCAACCTGTGCATCGAATACCCGCACCTCGATGTGAAAACGACGGAAAAGGGCCTGTCCCGCCTCGGGTTCAACTGCAAAAAAATCTTGATAAACATCAGGAAAAACATGGCGGCCTATTCATGGCTATGGGATCCGACGCGCCCGGCGAGGATGTTAAGGGCGATC
>VGZN01000990.1 GCA_016872635.1 Planctomycetota bacterium
CGATCGATCCGACAGGGAAAGGTGATATCACACAATCTCACGTCCGATGGCAATCCACCCGCGCGATCGGCTGCAAACCGTCACCCGTATTCCTAGGCAATCTTCTCTGCTCACTCGAAGACCGAGGTGTTCTCTCAGCCATGAACCCTGAAACGGGCGAATTGGTTTGGCAGAAACGTTTAGGAGGTGACTTCAGCAGCTCCCCCATCGTTGCCGCCGGCCATCTTTACTGTTTCGACGAGAAAGGCAAATCGCATGTCGTCGACCGAGAAGGAAACGTTCTCAGCGAAAACGTTCTCGATGCTGGCTGCTTGGCTTCCCCTGTCGCCGTCGGAAAAGACTTGATCGTCCGCACTCGAACTAGCTTGTATTGCCTGAGAACCGCATCCAATTGATCGAGTCCAGGTTCGGTTCCTGAAGCAACCGGTGCATGGGGGCCCTAACTACGGATTGGTATCGGGTAAAATCGCGGGTTGCCCTTCTCCGCTGTCTTGATTGAAAAGATAATCCACCGTCGCCTGCACACAGGTAGCATCGCGCATCAAAAAGGAATGGAGCACTGGGACCGTAATAAATTCGTCCATTCCCTCAAGCTTGGCCTCTTCGAGGGTCACCACTCCATCGCTCGGCCCATTGAGAAATGGATTTCGAATCCTGAGTGGCGACAGATCCCCGGCAATCACCGCAAATGGGCAAGGGGGTTTGTCGAGGCTTAGAGCAAACTCGTTCCACGCCGGCCCCAATTGCATCCCCGAGTGGCCGGTGATGGTTTCGAACAATCCCAAACGACCTAATGACTTGGCGAACGAGGACCCTTGGTTCGGGGGTCCGAGCATGACCACTCGCTCCATACGATCCAATGCAGAGGTCGGGTCACCTTGGCTTCGCCATTGCGAGATCGCGGTTCGCAGCACGATATTTCCAAGGCTGTGACCGACGAATCGCAAACGTGGCCTTCCCGGTAGATGCTCGACAACCTCTCGCAGCGCGTCTGCATGCGAGGCAATCGCTTCCCGGGTACTTGAATATGCGAATAACACAATCGCAGGAACCTCATGGACTGTGGACTCCCTACGAACCGAGTCGACGGTGCCAAAACGTTCATCAATCGCTGCCTGAATCGGCTTCATGCTCGAAGCGCTGCGCATCAGACCATGAAGCAGCACCACCACATCCGATGGTTCTGAGGTTTTTTTATCCCTATCCGTTTGGACTTTTGCCAACTCAGCAAGCATCGCTTCCTTGGTCCCCCACGCGCGACGTACCGACGAAGGATCCAGCAACCGCCATGAATCAGC
>VGZN01000991.1 GCA_016872635.1 Planctomycetota bacterium
GAAACGCTGAGGAGTTTTCCTTCTGGACACACAGCAACCGCTGTCGCAATGGCGATCGGTTTGTCGTACGTCTATCCCCGAGGAAGGGTTGTGTTTTTCTTCATGGCTTTGTTAGCCTCCTTTCAGCGATTGATGTCTGGAGCACATTACCTGTCTGATATCTTGGCCAGTGTCGCGATGTCGGTGTTGTTGGGCTCCACCTGGCTTGTGCTGCGGCAACGTCTGATCCGAGGAAGCCAGGCGAAAATCAAGGTGGGTGAGCAATAGCGCAAACCGGCATCTGCGATTTAGTGCTCTATGCAGGTTTTCCGTGACCATCGCGCCTACCCTGGATCAATATTCTGCCTTTTCTTCCGTCCCGGCAAGTGTGTTGAATAATCGCGATGAGCTGGAAAAAGGAGTGTAACGCTTATGAGCGGAACTGGATTACAATCGGACTCAACGAAATGGGATGTTAGCCCCGTGGGGTTTAGACCATCGGTTATCAAGGACCTGGATGCTATGTCAGAACGTGAAATGGGATCGTTGAATCCAAAAGAAAATCCAGCGAGGGGCGTTGGCCCGGTCGAGCCGGAAGTGAAGATGTGGGAGGGAGGGTTTTCCCCCAAGGCGATGTACGGGACATGGTTGATGTCGTCGTTGGTATCGCTCGCTGTACTTGTGGGATTAATCGCAGCAACCTTTTCAGGCGTGACTGTGGATGCGGTGAAAGGCCTTTGGCTTATTGGATTCTTCGCGATAGTCGCATGGTGGGCGATCGCGATAGTACTTTATTTGTACCGCCGCTGGGGTGTGTACTATGAATTGACCAGTCAACGTTTTATTCATTCTTCGGGACTTCTCGTGAGAACCACCGACCGCATTGACGTCATCGACATCGACGATGTGGCTTTTACTCAAGGGCTCATTCAAAGGCTATTGAATGTCGGTACGATTCAATTGACCAGTCAGGATGCGAGCCATCCGAGGTTATTGCTTCGCGGTATCGAAGATGTTGAAAAAGTGAGTGTGCTGATTGATGACGTACGGCGCAAAGAACGTCGAAAGCGAAGTCTTCACATCGATACCAATTAGCGATATCGGTGCCAACTGGCGATATCGGTGATGACTAGCGTTGTAGAGCGAGCAAGGTATAAGAGGGAGGCCATTGGGTGATTCCGCCATGGAGCGGAGGATTCAGGAGGGGGAAAGGATTCCGATCGAAACTTGCCCAGACGTCGGTTTCGTATCTGTCGTTCGGTGAGGATGTCGGCCTGGCGACCAGTTCAGTTTTGTAACGTCCGGGGATCCGTTGGTT
>VGZN01000992.1 GCA_016872635.1 Planctomycetota bacterium
GCACCTGCCGATGTTGGCTGACCGAAGCCACCTTTGGTCACTGTGCCGGTCGCTCACCCATCCATCCAATGATCATTCGGCGGGTCATCACATCATGCTCACGGGTCGGAGCGCGTTACCGCCTGGCTTCAATCCAAACGCGGCCAATCGGACCGACCATCCGTCGATAGCATCGACAGTCGCGAATGCGATAACCCGGGAACGCCCGATCGCCAAAAATAACTTGCCACCAGCCATCGTGATTCCTGAACGTTTGGTGCATAACACAGGGCGGGTGCTTCCGGGCCAGCATGCGGGCATGATGGGTCAGAATCATGATCCATGGTTCATCGAGGCCTCTCCGTTCCACACGACATCCTATGGCGCTTTTCCCGAATTTGCGTTTGATCATCAGCAACGGGGAAAAGGGGATGATCGTTTGTTTCAAGCTCCCCAGTTGTCGATGCCACACGGGCTCGGCGCCGGGCAGTTGGCTGATCGGATGAAGATGCTTCAAAAGCTCAACGATCAGCGTCGGTTGATCGATCAAATCGCAAATGCCAACCCACTCGATCGGCATCGACAATCGGCAGCTTCGTTGATGGTGGACCCAAATGTCCATGCCGCACTCGATATCCAACGGGCGGATGACCGAACCTTGGATCGTTATGGTAGAAACTCGTTCGGTTGGTCCCTCTTGATGGCGAGGCGATTGGTGGATGCGGGAGTGCCGTTGATCCAGGTGAATCTTGGTAATAACGAATCGTGGGACACGCACGGAAATGCATTTCCGCATCTGAAGGACCGCTTGTTGCCGCCGACAGATCGAGCTCTCTCTGCGTTGCTTGATGATTTGCATCAAACGGGGCAATTGAACGAGACATTGGTGGTGATGGCGGGTGAGTTCGGTCGCACACCGAAAATCACTTTGTTGCGTGAGCATTACAAATTGCCTGGGAGAGACCACTGGGGAGCGTGTCAGTCGGTGTTATTTGCTGGCGGTGGTATTCAGCCCGGTGTCGTCGTTGGACGCTCGGACGCCAAAGGAGAATACCCAGTGGATTCGCCGGTCAAGCCTGAGAATTTTGCTGCCACTATCTACCATTTGATGGGGATTCCGGCTGAGGCGGCATGGCGGGATTCCACGGATCGTCCTCATTTGATTTACCACGGCGAACCCATCGCCGGTTTAGTGTAAACTAGAGGCGGTTGGGAATTGGACTTCGGCATGTTGCGCGATGGGGCGAGTTCCCTGGCCGATGCTGTTGCTTCGTAGTTCATGATGAGATTAGCTGAACCTCGCCTAGCCTTTCCCCA
>VGZN01000993.1 GCA_016872635.1 Planctomycetota bacterium
TGAAATCAATGGGGCAAACAAGGCGATTACCATGAAACCGATCATCAAACCAATCATGACGATTGCGATAGGACCTATGAATCCATACCCTCTACCCTTTCGAGTCCTAAGGCGATCCGAATAGATATCTGCCATGCGACGCAAAATCGCTATGTTCGGTGTCCCCTCTAGTGCTTTCACCACAGTTGCCGGAAATGCGACGGCTGCATCGGGGTATTCCATCGGATTGGCACCTGATTGCAACAAGCAACTCGCCCAACGATTCGACTCCCTTCGGTAATACTCGCTTTGACTGGCAACACCTGCAATTTCGATCGCTTTTGGCACTGGCGTGCCAATCCTTAACAATTCCGCCAATGTCGAAGTCCAGCGAACCATGCAATTGAGGTTCCTGAGACTACCCGCCATGAAATATGCAATCGAAGGAACTACCTGTAAACGGTGGAGTAATCCGGAGCCCCAGACGATGGCCAACACGATCGTGGACACGAGGGCGATGGACGCCAATGAAAAGGCTATCGTTTGATATTGGGCAAATCGCCCAAATTGAATCAACGCCGTTGTCGGCCTGGGCAGCAACAAACCGAGTTCGAGAAACATCTTTTCGTAAACCGGAACGACCGTTGCGAGAATCCACATGAGCAGTAGAAAGGAAACAATCAATAACACTGCGGGATACATGTATTCTTTGGGAATCCTCCAACGATCTCCAACCGTATCCGATAGCAGTCGGCGGATAGACTCACTCGAACGTGCAGTTCCATCCTCTCCCTCGGATGCCCAGTTCGAATTCGCTTCTAACACAATGGGCAACATCGAGGCTAATCTTGGATCGGTGACCCAGAGTTCAGCAGGCACTTTCGTTTGCAGCGCCTCCAATAGCCTTGTCACACAGGCATTCGCCTTTACGTGTGGCAATTCTTTACGAGCCGCAACCAGCAATCCGGTCAACGTTTCATGTTGCTCAATCGCACGAGCGATCCTATCCATGTAATTTTCGCTATTAGAATCTCGATCTCGATTTTCCATGGCTCGCCCCCTTCCTTTACGCGCAAATCGCAAGCAAAAGTTCGACCAAGGGCCAGAACAACATGATTCCGCTCGCCAGCACAATAAGTCCACCAGCGAACTGATAGAGAACCAATGGCAACCACGACATCCCCCGTTTTTCCTCCCAATCGAACTGCGAGTGCATTATGTCCGAAACCAATTGCAAGGATGTCTTGATGGCATGTGGATTTTCCGATGATCCCAGCGCCCATCCCAACAACGCGTCGTGACGGAAATCCTTAAGG
>VGZN01000994.1 GCA_016872635.1 Planctomycetota bacterium
GTTCTCCCACCGTGTTGGAAAAGCCCACCTCCCGTTTCCCAACTTCGGCCGATCCTTTCCCTCGACCAATCGAATCCTCCACATGATCGGGTGCTGCATGTTCTCGTCGAAGTCGGCGATGGAATGATACTCGTTGCCAAACGGCCACGGCTTCCGGGGACAGATCATAAACCCCGGGCAGAACTTGTTGAGCCAGCTATTCATCGACTCGTCGAGGCAGCTGAGCCACGCGGGAGAGTATTCCCTCGCGTAGTGCTCATTGAAGGCGTGGAGCATCTGTCGGACTTCGTGGAACCGATCCTCGAAGAACAAGGGCTGCGTTACATCCGTGTATCGGAGGGCGCCCATGATGTCAACGAAGCGATTCTTCGACATGTACCCATTCAAACAAAATGGGGCCCCCTTGAACTGGTCAATCGGACTCGACGACCACCATTCGTCGCGATTGCCGATGCCTTCGAAACACGCCATGTAAAAGATGCACCCGAGCCATACGTAGAACTCTTGGAGGGTCACGGGCGTTCCGAGGTGCTTGTTCGTCTCGGGGATGATGACATCGATGACGAACTGCTCCGGGAAACACATCCAGAATTGATCCAGCTCGTTCATCTCGGCAATCTCCTCCCAACTATGGGAATTGAACTTCCCTTTGTAGTTTGGGATGTTCCCCATCCGCCTCGGGCACATGGTAGGCTTTTCCCACCGCCCACTTGCCACGGGCGCTGCGGCTTTGGCGTTTTCAGGAGCCGGCTCGTTGTCGTCGTCCACTTTGATTCCTTGGCGCCGGAGTTCTTCGATGGCGTCCGCCCCTTCACCCACCACGCTTGGAACTGCATTACGGTCATCAGTCCGGCGGGGATCGACTTCGGCGGCAACAGCTGCAGCCGGACGTTGGTTTCGACGCGACCAGGGTCCGCGATTCTGCTCACCCGGAAATGGTGTTTCGGGGGCCTGAGTCACCGAGAAGTTGAACTTCACGATGTGGAACTCAGTTCCATCGTCGATTTCGGGTATGCGCACGATGTAGCACCACTGCTCCCTTCGGTTGACTCTCCTCATGCCCTCGCCAATGACAAGCACTCGCGTCAGCTCGCGCTTGAAGTCGTTGGGCCATTTTTCTCTAATCTTCGCGCTAGGGTGGAAGAATCGGGCCTTAGCAGAGCCGAGGGCGCCGATGCCGGCGGGGAGGGATCGAGTCACCATGATTGTGGTCGATCTTTTTTGTGGCTCGCCAATTTCCTGGTATGGTACTTACGAATTCCTACCGTAGGGGGGGGGGGGGTGGATGTTTTTT
>VGZN01000995.1 GCA_016872635.1 Planctomycetota bacterium
TAGGATCTCCTTTCCTATGGTGACTCAATTCTTGCGAATTGGAATCAAAGTCGGACCGGAATTCCTTGTTCTGCCATCATCCGCTTGGTTTGAGCGATGGTGTATTCGCCAAAGTGGAAGATGCTGGCTGCTAGGACGGCGTCGGCTTCTGCGAGCAGGATAGCGTCGATTAGGTGTTCTGGGCGCCCGGCACCGCCGCTAGCAACGACCGGGATCGATACGGCTTGGCTGACCGCTCGGGTGATCGGCAGGTCGTATCCATCTTTGGTCCCGTCTTTGTCCATGCTGGTAACAACGATTTCGCCAGCCCCCAGTTCCTCGACCCGTTGCGCCCATTCAACGACTTCGATCCCAGTGGGGGTACGGCCGCCATGGATGTGGACCTCCCAGAACTCTTTTCCGTTCCGCATGACCCGTCTGGGGTCCATGTTCACGACGATGCACTGGGAGCCAAAGCGTTCGGCGGCTTCGCGTACGAAATCCGGATTTTTGCAAGCGATCGAGTTGAGGGAGACTTTATCACAGCCGGCTTGGAGAAGTGCTCGGATGTCGTCAACGGTACGGATTCCTCCACCGACCGTGAGGGGCATGAAGATCTGCTCGGCCGTTCTTCGAGCGACGTCGATCATGATCGTTCGCTCTTCGTGGCTGGCAGTGATATCCAAAAAAACAAGTTCATCGGCCCCTTCGGCTTCGTACCGAGAAGCGATTTCGACGGGGTCGCCGGCGTCCCTTAGTTGGACGAAGTTCGTTCCTTTGACTACACGTCCCGCATGGACATCGAGGCATGGAATCACTCGTTTGGCAAGCATCCGTGGATCAACCTTTCGCCGCCATCAGCTTTTGGAAGTCATCGAATAGGTAGCTGCTGTCATGCGGCCCCGCGGATGCTTCGGGGTGGTATTGGACGCTGAAGGCGGGAAGATTTTTGTGCCGAACTCCAGCAATGGTGTTATCGTTCAGATTTCGGTGAGTGATTTCGAGGCAGTCCGGAAGGGTTTCTTCAGTGACCGCAAAACCGTGATTTTGGGAGGTTATTTCGACGCGTCCGGATCCGCAGTGGAGCACGGGTTGGTTCGCACCGCGGTGCCCAAACTTTAATTTGAAAGTTTTCGCGCCGCTCGCGAGAGAAAGGAGTTGGTGCCCGAGACAAATCCCGAATACCGGCTTCTTTCCGAGAAGGTTGCGAATCGTGGAGATCGCATAGTCAAGCGGTTCCGGATCGCCAGGACCGTTGCTTAAGAAGACCCCGTCAGGGTTGAGGGCGAGCACTTCCTCCGCGGTTGCGGTT
>VGZN01000996.1 GCA_016872635.1 Planctomycetota bacterium
GACGTTAACATTCGGGTAGATCGCTTGAGGCCGCAAGCAATTGCGGACCCAGATGAATGATTGCCCGCGATGCTCCCTTGGGAGTTTCGCGACAGAACCCGGCTTACATGCCTCCCGGAGTTTTTATCGCCAAACCCATTTTTGAAAACTCGATGAACCAATTCGCAAACGATGATACCGATAATCGATTTGCAGTGGCCGCGTTGAGCGAATTAGCGATCGGCGGATTGGGGATTGCATTGGGTTGGTTAATCGGGCCTGATGCTAGGTCGTTTGTCCCTCGATGGTACGATTTTCGTGGTATTTCCATCGGCGTGGCGGCCGGCATTTTCTTCGGTGTTGTTTTCGTCGGCTGGATGGCCATCTTCTTGCGGTTGCCTTTACGTAGCATCCGAGAATTGGCAAAGCTGACGGAGGGGCAGTTCGTCGAGTATTTGATGCCGATGACCCGGCTGCAGTTAGTAACCCTTGCGATCACGGCAGGAGTTGGCGAAGAATTGCTCTTTCGAGGGTGGTTGCAGACGGCCTTGACTGGCCCTGGTGGGTTGGATCATTCTTGGTCTCGGATTGGATTTGGGATTTTGATTGCTTCCATTGCTTTTGGAATGGCGCATCCGATCAGCCGGACCTATGTCGCTTGTGCCGCGATGATGGGCGCGCTCATGGGAGGGCTCTACCTCGTCACCCAAAACCTGCTTTCGTCGATCGTGGCCCATGCTGTCTACGATGCGATCGTATTGATTTCACTCAAGAGAAATGCCGAACGGGGATCGAGAGTAGGTTTATGAGCCTCAAAAATTTGGTTGAAGATTCCGCTTGGCTTTTCGATTTTTCGTTTCCCGTCAATCGTTTTAGTCTCAATGCAGACCCTCGCAAACCGAGCGAGTGGAGCTTGGACGAGACCTATCGCTTGCCGGAACTTCATGCGCTCAGTCAGCCCGATCGAATGCACGAGGCGAGATTGGCTTGGTCCGAGTCGGGGATCTTCTTTGAAATGGAGTATCCGAAAGCAGCATCCAAATTTGGGCCTCGCGATACCGGAGAGACATTGGTTCACTTTTTGGTAGATACACGTGGCAGCACAGGGATTCACCGTGCGAATACATACTGCCATCTTTTTCAATTCCGGTCGGATATTCCCCCAGGTGTGACTGCCAACAACGTTCGAATGGAGTCGCGGTTGGTTCCCATCACTCGAGCCAAATCCTCGCCACGGCCGATCGACGATCGAGACCTTTGGGGGTGGTACACCGCTAATGATCAACGGGTTAACCTCAAAATATTTTTTG
>VGZN01000997.1 GCA_016872635.1 Planctomycetota bacterium
TCTTTGTGACCTCGGAGGTGCCACAGGCCATTTGGCGATAGCTGCATGCGAACGCTACCCAAACATACGCGCCACCGTCTTTGATTTACCTCATGCCCTCGAGTTGGCTATAGCGATCGTGAGTAAGTCTTCGGTTGCAGACAGGGTTTCCGTCGTCGGGGGAGATTTCTTTAAAGATCCTTTACCCCAAGCGGACTTGTATGCTTTAGGGAGGATTCTCCACGACTGGGACGAACCAAAAATCGATAGATTACTACAACGAATTTTTGAGGCGCTCCCGTCCGGTGGAGGGCTATTGATCGGAGAAAAGATCATTAACGAGGAACGTAATGGACCTCGATGGGCGATGATGCAGAGCCTGAACATGTTGATCTGCACGGAGGGGCGCGAGCGAAGTTTCTCGGAATATGAAACCCTGCTGCGACGAATCGGATTCGCCGATATCCAAGTTGCGATCACCGAAGTACCGCTGGACCCGATCCTCGCGATCAAGCCCTAGTAGCCGCGCTTCGTGAGAACAAAGCGTTGGTAGCCCGTGGGGGTCGAGAAACTCATTGGCGAGGTTTTTTGCCATCGTCAAGGTTGTTCGGCTAGGGCTTTTCGGAAGATTGTTTGCCGAGCGCTCGATAGTAAGCCCGGATTGCATCACTGAACTCTGGATCAAAAACCTCTCGCCGACCTTCCGTGAGATCGTCGGCGCGCTTTTCCCGTAATCGACCCCAGTTACTCCCTGCATCCAGAACAGCTTTGGGAAGTGCGGAGTTCCCCGTAGGTGGATTCTGGGTGATGCCTCGGTCATCCGGTTGCCCACCTGGTTCCCCCGGCCGTTTCTTGGCGTTGCTGCTTCGTTGCTTGGCTGCCTCGCGATTAGCCAATCGCTCGCTTTGCAGACGGGAAGCGATTTCATCCGCGGATTCCTTTAACGCATCCTGAACGCTTTGCGAACTCGGTTTGCCTTGGGATTGGTTCCCAGAGTTGGGCTTGGAGCCTTCGTTATTCGGAGTCGGTTTGCCCGAATCGCCATCCGTCGGGTTGTTCGCAGATGGCTTGTGCGACTCCGTCGCCCCTTCTGGGGACGGTTGTGAACCGCTGTCGGATGAACCTTCGTTCGAGTTGAGCTGTTGGTCCAATTGGTCAAGCATTCGCGCGAGTTGTTTAGGAGATTGGGGATTCGCTGGGCCCGATTGGCTTGATGGATTTCCGCCCGATTGCTGGCCTTGTTGTGATTGCTG
Organism: Planctomycetota bacterium; assembly: GCA_016872635.1. Classification (GTDB taxonomy): domain Bacteria; phylum Planctomycetota; class Planctomycetia; order Pirellulales; family Pirellulaceae; genus JBKCUI01. The sequence continues at coordinate 1,233 of VGZN01000997.1, forward strand.
ACCTTGTTGTGATTGCTGGCCTTGTTGTGATTGCTGGCCTTGTTGTGATTGCT
>VGZN01000998.1 GCA_016872635.1 Planctomycetota bacterium
ACACGGGTTCCAGCAACGAAACACGGATCAACAGGGCTTCGATCGACGATGGGCCCATCGCTAAGCTTTCGATAACTGTGCCCGCCGTCCGTACTGATCGCAACACCTATAGCGTTCCTAAAGGGCGTGGAGATTCCCTTATTCCAGCCGACGAAATACATGAGTTTCTTATCCGGAAGCGTCAGCCCGTACGATGCCGTTACACCATTTTCATCGTACATGCCTAGTCTGCCTGGTGAGAGCACTGGTTCCTGGCAGATATCCGTCACCCGAAGTGCAGGACTAAGCTTTGCACGAGCAACTATCGAAGTGTTGTTTTGATTTCGGGTGGTAAAATATAACCAGTAACTACCGTCATCCATTTTATCTAGAAACGGCACAGCTGCGTGCGAAACCATCCAGTCAATCGAATTATCGGGTGCAAAGATCCTTCCAAGTTTTTTCCATTTCATTCGAGTTCTCCTCGTTGAATTCCTGCTTCTTGCGCTTCTACGGCATCATTCAGGGTGTCATCTAACCACTGATACACACTCTTCCCAGACTCTTTCGCAGCCGTAATGATGCGTTGCTTGGTTTCCGGATTCACACCTTCGAGTTGACCAAAAAAGCGTGTCCGCATGGATCCACCTCGCCAGCCCCTGTGGTGCAGATCGAGGTTCAATCGTGGGGCACCGTCTCCCACTTTGAAATCGATCACGTAAAAACAACCACCAATGACCCAGCGCACGCAGACACTGCGGCTGTTAATAGGCAGAAAAGCCAGAGGGAGAGAGGTTCGACGAAAGATTGGGTTATTCGTCTTAATGATTTCAGCGTATTCAGTATCGTCGAGCCAGGGTGCGACGTTCTCATCTCCGAAGACGACTTTTCCACCCGGTTTCACGACTCTGGTCAACTCTTGCAGTGATGCGATCGGGTTGCTGAATTCGTTGAACCCACCGAATGAATACACAGCATCGAAATAACCATCGGAGAACGGAAGATGACTGGCGGACGATACGAGGAATTGCAACCCGCACTGATACTCGGAAGCTTCCAATCTAGTTCGTCCCGCCCGCAACATCGTCGCCGCGAGATCTTGGACATACAACATCCCCCGCTCGTCCAACCGGGACGCAATGTAGCCTGTATCTCGCCCAGTTCCTGCCGCCACTTCCAGCACACGAGAAGATGGCGAAATCTCAAGCAGATCCACCATCACGTTTCTGATACGACCTTCATCCTCGTAAAAACTCCCAAACAACCAATCGAGATGCGCGTCGTAGTATGAAATGGTGCGATC
>VGZN01000999.1 GCA_016872635.1 Planctomycetota bacterium
TGTCAATTTTCCGCCCGACTTTTCAACCGATGAAATCCATTTTTGGAGGCGATTGGGCATATTGTTTGGAGAAGTCTTTTCGTAAAACGTTACAAGGACGCTTTCCTTTTGGGTACTTAACGCTTTTTCTAAGTCGCTATCGAACTTTGTTAAATCGATGAATCGAATTGAACCCGTGTCGCTTTGGGCTAGTCCGCTCAGCGGAACCAAAACGATTAGCAACATCACCAACGAAACGAGTAAGCGCATGATCCGTTGATGATGACTTACCTGAGCTGTTGCTTTCTCCACCTCAGTACGGTACGCCATGGTTTGCTCTATATTGATTACTGCACGGTGAACGATACGACATGTTGCGCTTCCCGGCCAAGGGTATCCGTCAGTGTTAACAACAATTGATGCCTTCCTGACGGCAACGCCGCATCGCTGACCAAAATACCATCCTTTGTCACCTTGGCAACGCCAAGCAATCGTTGTGTGATGTCAATCTTAAAGGCACCATAAAGCGCCTTGAAGGTTTCGGGTTTAGGTTCGGCCGGCGCATTGCCCTGAAACCTGACCTCGATCTTGGTTGGCACGGCGATGGTTTTCTTGATATCGGGTGAGACCAACTCGATCCTAGGAGCACCAGGTTGCGGGGTTGATCGTGGCGTGGGAAGCCCGCCAGCATCCATCGAAGCTTTCGCTTCAGCTTCGGTCACAAGCATCAGCGGTTGCGCAACTAAGGAAGCACTCATTAGAGAAGCTATAAAAGCCAACATAAATTTCATCGACCTACTCCAAAGTAAGTACACGAACACGCCTATTTTTTGCGGCCCGCGGGTCGTTGGGGTCAAGCAGTTCCGTGAAACCTTTGCCGATCGATTGCAACCTGTCCCTTTCAACGCCAGCCTGGGTCATGTAAGTTACCACCGCCTCGGCACGCCTGGTCGAGAGAGAATCGTTGTAAGCGGCGCTACCCTGCGCATCGGTATGCCCTTCAACTTGGAAGCGAAGGCTAGCAAGCCGCTCATTTTTTAGGGCTTCTACAAGGCGATCCAACTGTGGCTTGCTGTCGTCCTTGACCTTTGCCGAATCAAAATCAAAGCCAATCGAAAGATCAATCTTCGGCGACTCGACCTGCAGGTTGCGCCCTAAGCTTCGAGTCTTCACGGCAGGTTTCAAGGCGTTGATGATCTCTTCGACCGAGGCGTTGGGCTGAGTCTGAGCAAACGCCGAAACGAACGACAACGCCAAACAAACTGCCAATGAGAGTCGGATCACGGAATCTCCTTTACAGAA
>VGZN01001000.1 GCA_016872635.1 Planctomycetota bacterium
CGTCCACGTCGTTCGGTGGGGTCGGTGCAATTCGTTATGCGTACTATTTCGTCTTGATCTTCCACATTCTCGTATCTCTGGTTGTCCTTCCCCTCGTGCTGCGAGCGTTCGCGTACGCGTGGTGCGGGATGTTTGAATTCCATCGCCGCATCGCCCGATTCGCCTTTCCGATCTGGCTCTACGTCTCGGTCACCGGCGTGATCGCGTACCTGATGATCTCTCCCTACTACACCAAATAGCTGCTACCTCAAATAGTTTTGTCTGGCCCAAGCCGGCCAGTAGACTGGCAACGGAGCATCGATCTCGATTTTTTGCTTCGTCGTGGGATGCAGCAGAACCAATTGGCGGCAATGCAGTGCGATCCCGTGTGGAAATCCCCGTCGGGAGCCATAAAGACGGTCACCGGCAATAGGCCATCCCATCGCAGCCAACTGGCAACGGATCTGGTGCTTGCGACCCGTAACCAACTCAATCTGCAAGAGACTCATGCCAGCTTCGGATCGGACCAAGTCATATTGCAGGATTGCATGGAGCGTATTGCGGTCTCCCGGCCTAGCAACCCGTGTGACCGTCTCATCCGGGGGGCGGAGCAGGTCGTGCTCCAAACGACCCACGCGGCTTTGCGGAACTCCTTCCACCAAAGCCACATACGACTTTTGCGCCGCACGCTCCCGGAACTGCTCGCTCAACCTGGCCGCTGCCTTGCTCGTTCTGGCAAAGGGGACCACACCGGTGACGGCTGCGTCCAAGCGGCTGACCACGCCGAGGTAAACATCCCCCGGTTTGTGGTACTTTGCCTTGATGTACTGGCGTGCCTCTTCGAGCAAACTGCGTTGATCGGGCTGTGCCCCTTGGACGATCCATCCCGCTGGTTTGTCGACAACGATAAGGTGGTTGTCTTCGTAGAGAATTTGGAACGGATGCACCGTTTTGTTCGCTCCCATGGATTCCGGTAACCTCGATAGAGAAGACCCAATTTACTCAAGGAAACGCACCTTCGCATGGCTGCCCTCTCACCTGCGAACCGTGAACGCCGGCGCTGATCCGTGCGACGAATTGTCGCGAAACCGCAAGGGACTTCGGAAATCCCATAGTTTGCCTTGAAATCGGCCGATGCACGACAGGATGTGCCAGCAATGTTTTTCGTGGCCGTCTTTTGCGTTTTCGCGGTTACTAGTACACTTCCTCGTCATTCACCAGGGTTGATCCGGCGATGGCCACCGAGGCGAGGCTTGTGCTTCGCCCCAACGGTCGAGGTAGGAATTCGCCCGCGCCGGATA
>VGZN01001001.1 GCA_016872635.1 Planctomycetota bacterium
GGTTTCAACTTGTTGGGCTAATGTTTTCCTATCACCGCTCTCGCCATTGCTACGCTTCCAACCCATCGCAGCACACAGGTCACCGATAAAAGTTTCAAGGCCGAGAAACGACCAGAAGGAACGCTCGCAGCACCTCGCCATGATCCTAGCCATCCTGGGCTCATCACGCTTGTCGGGATCCATTGCTAAAAATCTTTGCTTGATACGCTCAAGCCAAACAAAGCTCCGATTGCAACGATTGATTCTCAGTTGCAATTCTTTCGCCATCGACTCGTTAACATTGCATACCATCCAAATCCTTATCCGCTCAGGATTCGACTCCACAACTCCACTTAAAAACCGCCATGAGTCTACCGGGAATGAGGAAAGAATCTCATCACAACGCATCTCAATATCACTCGGATCGCTCATTGCGATAACCGGATCAAATTGAAAAGACCAAGGCGCAAGAACCTTGCTCGTCGAGTCAAGCAATTTCAACAACGCTTGAAAGCATTCCGGGGCACGTTCGCCACTCATCAATCAGACTCCCATAGTTTGCATGAAGGCCGATCACCTTGGGGATGACGCTATGGGAACATCACCCCCAAGGGATCGCACGCGACGGATCAGGTCGCTACCTATTCCAAATCCTACCGCATCAGCTCATCTCAGTCTTGTCCCATCGCATCGGCAAGCCACGCCTGGAATGGATCATCCTCGGATTCAGTCGAGAGGGCCAACCGCTTTCGATCCGCTGGGCTCAGTCCAAACGCCGCGCTTAGCCGATGGATCCGATCGGCGACGTTCAAGTACAGCCGGCCGGTCGCATGATCGAGGGGATCCTTACGCATCACCTCGGCCAACGAATCGCTATGCACCAACAGCTCGCAAAGGATTTTCAATTCATGCTGATCGATTCTGCGCAGGGCCGGTTTCGGCAGCTCCGAGAGCAACTGATCCCATTTCTTGCCAACCTTCGCAGGCATTTTCGGTTTCGAGGGCAATCCATCCGGCTCGCTCGAATCAATCCCAAGTACTCGATTTCCACCGCTTCGACTCGTTCCACCCATAAGCAGATCCCTTGCATTGAAGTCACCCCTCTTAGTCTTAGTCGTGAATTTCAGCAGTATTCCTGCAAAACTGACACGGTCTCACCCCTTAAAGTAAGCAAAAAACGCCTCACCAACCCTTGGGTAAACGAAATACATTTTTTCTCAATTCCTTGGCAGAACCAGAAAACAAGGTCGCTTCTCCACGTACAGCAGTAGTGCGTTTCACGTTTTTCTCCAAGGAGCAA
>VGZN01001002.1 GCA_016872635.1 Planctomycetota bacterium
CTGTACTTTATTGTGCGACCACCTCCGCCCCGGAATGGCGCACCTGCAGCCGCTGAGGGAGGCAACTCCCGACCGTGGGGTCACCCCGGTGGCGGTCAGACGGTGCCCGGACCTGGTCACGGTTGGTAAGGTAGAGAAAAACCTTAGGGACGGGAACAAATTGTATGAGGACGTCCCTGAGTCGCACAGTGTGCAAGCACCTCCGTCCCCGCAAGCTCGAAGACCGTCCAAATTGAGGCACCAAAATTGGGCCGACGCATCGGATGGAGACATTAGCGTAGACGACTTGTCCCCATCGTTGCACAACTCAACCACACCAGCCCCACAACCGCCACAAAGCCCAACGAAGGAGCAATCGCCACAAATCACCTTTCACCTCGCGAGCATAACAACAGATCCCTTTGCGGACCTCGAAGAACTGTTTGGCCCTCTGAACGCCACACATGCATCCCCATCATCTTTGATGAAACCTGCCTTCGTCGGACTACTACCGCCACTCGCGGAAACGGCGACGAATCAGGACTGTGCAACGGAATCCTTTTCTCCAAAATCCGAACCACAGCTCACCCAAGATGCCGTCACTACAGGAACACGCGCGTCGCAGCACCACGACGCACACGATTCCTCAGCCCTAGCCGTGAACCGTACCACATCCAAAACAGCCAAATCATTCGATCAAGCTGCAATCTGCTCAATGTGTGTGGCCATTCATCGCGAAGCGTATACTAACACGCAGCTCCCGTTAGAATTCAGGCACTTCGCCAACAGTTCCAGATTGTCACACGAAGTGAAGGAGCTCCTCGTCGAGGCGTTTGATGACTACAACGGAACAATCGCCCACAACGAAGACCGCGTGCGAGTGAAACGAATGGGACATATCGATCTGTTCGATGTGACGAGGACCATCATTGGCGATTTGTTGGATGATCATTCCATCCAGGGCGAAGAAGTATGGCGTGAGTTGCGGTCGCGACTAAACCATGTAACGACGCATCCGCTGTACAAAACCATTGCGGGCACAGATCATGTGGGAGCCACGATGGCCGACATCCTAGCGCAAACGAAGCAGATAGTGATGTACGACGGGAACAATCGCACCGCCGCATCCAAAAACGCATTGCGGAGGATATGGGACGTGGCGATCCCGATGGCGATGGCGGCGGTCGCCGAGCAGCAATGCGCGGAGGAGGATGAAGAGGAAGCCCTCGACCTCGAGCCGGCATTCGAGGTGGAGGACTGGCGCGCGGAATGGTCGGAGCAGCTGGCCAGCT
>VGZN01001003.1 GCA_016872635.1 Planctomycetota bacterium
ATAGTCAGCCAATTCCCGAACCGTTAGCCGTTCGAAAAACGCGTCAGGTTCGGGGCGTATCGTGTACAATCACTGGTGTTTGTGTGGAGAGGAGTTCAACCAACGGGACATGAACGGAATGCTCATCGAGATAGACCCAACGGTCGATTTTGCGTGCAAGTTACTTCTAGGTAATCCAGAGTACCCTGACATCACCATCCACTTTTTGAATGCGATACTGAGGCTGGCATCGCCGATCGTATCGGTCGAGATCGTAAATCCGATCGTCTGGAAAGAGTTCGAGGCTGATAAACTGTCGATTCTCGACATTCTGGCTATCGATAACGCGGACCGCAGGCTCAACGTGGAGGTACAGCGGACGAAACCTGCTTCGCTGGCCCAACGCCTAGCCTATTACTCTGCGACTCAGTTGGTCGACCAGATTGGGGAAGGAGACAGCTATCGGAAGCTTTGCCCTTCGATTGGCATTTGCATATTGAACAGTGTCCATTTTTCGCAATTGTCCGAGTACCACAGCGAATTTCGACTGCGCACTCGCACTGGATTGGAACTAACAAATTGCTTAGAAATACATTTGCTGGAGTTGCCCAAGTACGCTCCATTAGACGATAATCAAGTGATTGGCGACCCACGCGATCAATGGATGTACTTTTTTCGACGAGCAGAAGGATCGACTGTCGAGGAGTTGTTAGAGCGGTTACCAGATCCCGTTTTTAAACGAGCCGTAGGAGTACTAGAGATGATTTCACGAACACCCGACCAACGCCGACACTACGATGCACGACTGAAATGGGAACTCGATCAGAACACTCGCATTCAAACAGCGTATGAAGAAGGAGAGATCAAAGGACGTGAAGAGGGCGAGATCAAGTTGATTCAGACGTTGCAGGCGATCCTCGGTGTTCCGGTGAGTGATGTGACGGCTTTTCAGGGTCAATCGCTCGAACAACTGAGTACGATAGCTGAAGATCTTCGCAACAAGATTCAACGGCGTTCCTGAGCATGACTGCCATCGGGACCGATATCCCATCGCAAAGAGATGTTTCCTCCAGCCTCCAGCCTCCCGCCTCGAGCCTGTGCCAGACCGGAGGCTCGGTGGTCTTTGTGCAGATGGACCAGCAGACGATCGCGGACTACCCAGTCGGCGGCGCTGCGACGACTCCAACTTTCCGATACGTCTACGCCAGCTACATCGACGAACCGGTCGTCCGCAAAGGACCAACCAGCACCAGCACCACACATTTTTATCACCGCAACCAGCAGTTCAG
>VGZN01001004.1 GCA_016872635.1 Planctomycetota bacterium
CTTCAAAGGCTGGCTTGCTGGCCTTCTTCGAAACTCGGTCATTCTTGCCTACAAACTCGAGGATGGCGCGGGTTCCGTTGTCACCGACACGTGGCTTTGCCAAACGCATGATCCGGGTGTACCCACCTGGCCGATCCGCGAATCGCGGGGCAACTCGGTCGAACAAGACACGAACCGCTTCCTTATCACGGAGCATGGAAAGTACACGGCGTCGCGCAGTTACGCCTGGCGAGCGAGCTTGCGCCCATTTTTGCCAAGCTTCACTCTTTCGCCATTTTTTCCACTCTTCGCTACCACGTTCTGCGGTGGTTGCGAACTGAGTCGCAGCCGCTTCGGCAACCAATCCCTTGCGAGCGATTGTGATGCACTTTTCGACGATCGGGCGAATCTCCTTCGCCTTTTCAATCGTGGTGATGATCCTGCCAGGAACCTTGGGTACGTTGGTATCCAATTCGGTCGTTTCACGTTCGGTCAAGAAAATCGCCGATGCCAAGTTTCGGAAGAGCGCTTTTCGATGGGATGGGCTCCGCCCGAGCACGCGACCTTTACGTAAGTGTCTCATGATTAATCAGTCCAACAGTTTTCAAAAATCCAAAAGTTTAAATTAACACCTACCGCATCGACGACGGAATTCGCATCCCGAGATGCAATCCGATCGAAGAAAGCTTTTCTCGAACTTCGGAGAGAGTTGTCTCGCCGAAGTTTCGCACTTCCAGAAGCTGGTCTTCAGTTCGTTGAACCAGATCTCGAACGTAGCGAATTCCTTCGCTTTCCAAACAATTGTTTGCTCGAACCGAAAGCTTCAAATCATTGACCAACATGTTGAGCTTGGCTTCCAATTGAGCTTCGGCACTTCCAGGACCACCACGCGCCACCGCGTGCACTTGTCGGCCCAATTCGTTGGATTGAACGAACGGATTCAAGTGCTTGCGAAGGATCTTGGCCCCTTCCACCATCGCCAATTCCGGTTGCAGCGAACCGTCGGTCCAAATCTCGATGATCAGTCGGTCGTAATTCGTCTTTTGACCGACGCGTGTTTCTTCGACCGTGTAACGTACTCGCACGACAGGGCTGAAAACCGCATCCACAGGAATAATGCCAATCTCATGATCACCCGAGCTATGCTCGGACGCCGGCACATATCCACGACCGTTTTCGACGACCATTTCCGTCATGAACTCGGTGTCGCCCGTCAACGTGGCGATCACATGGTCTCGATTGATGATCTCCACGTCTGAGTCGGTCTGTACGTCGGCA
>VGZN01001005.1 GCA_016872635.1 Planctomycetota bacterium
TGATTCCGATCATCGCAAAGCTCATCAAACAATTGCTGAACGACAGCACTGCGGATGCAGCAGTATACGTGGGCTGGTTCGGTACCGTCTGGGCTTTGATGCAGTTCTTTAGTTCACCGATCATGGGAGCTCTGTCCGATCGATTTGGTCGTCGCCCTGTCCTGCTGATTTCAGGCTTGGGACTCGGCCTGGATTATATCTTGATGGCGTTGGCTCCCAATTTGACATGGCTTTTCATCGGTCGTGTATTGACGGGAATCACCGCAGCTAGTTTCTCTACGGCGAGCGCCTACATTGCCGATGTCACGCCTCCCGAAAAACGCTCGGCGGCATTCGGGATCTACGGTGCCGCTTTTGGTCTCGGCTTCATCATCGGTCCCGCGCTCGGTGGCTACCTAGGAACGTTCGATTTGCGTCTTCCATTTTGGGTATCGGCTGGATTAACCTTGGCCAATACGTGCTACGGTTACTTCATTCTCCCAGAATCGCTACCCCCAAAAAAGCGTTCACCCTTCCGTTGGTCGCGTGCAAACCCTATCGGCTCCTTAAACTTGCTTCGTTCCTACAGCGGCCTTCTGCCGATGGCGATCATTTTGTTTTGTTACCAACTCGCCCACAACGTCTTCAGTACCGTCTTTGTTCTCTACACCGACGAGAGATTCAACTGGAGCACCCAGATGGTCGGCAGTGCGCTCGCCGTCGTCGGAGTCCTCAACTTTATCGTCCAAGGGGCATTGATTCGACCTGCGGTTCGGTTGTTCGGCGAACGCATGCTGGTGTATGTGGGGCTTTTAGGTGGCATCATCGGATTCATGGCCTACGCCACGGTGACCACGGGCCAACAATTCTTTATGTCGACGGTGATCTTCTCGTTGATGGGATTTTTCAGTGCCTCGATCCAGGGCCTCATGTCCAAGAGGATCGATCCGAGCCAACAAGGCCAACTCTCTGGGGCCAATAGTTCGCTCAATGGCATCTCCGGCATGATCGGTCCTGCTCTTTTTTCGACCGTTTTCGAAGTCACCATCGATCCCAAAGGGAAATGGTATTGGCCTGGCGCACCCTTCGCATTGGCAGCCGCCGTCTTGACGGTCGCATTGGTTCTGGCGGTTATCGCCATCCCGTCAGGGAAAAAAAATCCCCATCCGCATCAAGGCCCTGCGTAGAAACCTGCCTGCATTTTTCAAGAACACGGCAATGCAGGGCCCAATCAGCCGAAGCTATACTACAAGGGCGTTTTCGAGCGATAACT
>VGZN01001006.1 GCA_016872635.1 Planctomycetota bacterium
ATTATATAAATGACGTCAAAGGTTGCGATTGGAATTGATTTGGGAACGTGCATGAGTTGTGTCGGTATATTCCAAAATGGTAAGGTCGAAATTATTCCGAACGAGCAGGGAAATCGGATCACTCCGTCTATGGTAAGTTTTAACCCAACATCGAGCGAACGAATTGTTGGAGACAGCGCTAAGGCGTCGGCCAACAGTAATCCAACAAACACGCTCTACGATATTAAACGCATAATTGGTCGCATGTGGGATGATAAGGGACTGCAGGATGACGTGGCTCGGTTTCCATTTGCAGTAAGGGACGACGGACGAAACAAGCCGATTGTGGACGTTGAATTTAACGGGGAAAAGAAGTCGTTCTATCCGGAAGCGATCTCAGCGATGGTTTTGTCCTACATGAAAGAAACTGCGGAAGCGTATCTTGGAAAAAAAGTTACGGATGCCGTGGTGACCGTGCCCGCTTACATGAACAACGAGTGTCGTCAAGCGACTAAAACGGCTTGTCAGATTGCGGGTATGAATTGTCTGCGCATTATAAATGAACCCACTGCTGCTTCAATTGCCTATCATTTAGATAAAAAAAAAGAGCGTGACCAGCATGTGCTCGTGTTCGACATGGGTGGCGGAACGCATGACGTGTCGCTGCTGGAAATTAGCACGGACGGCGTCATTGAGTGTTTAGCAACGGGTGGTGACGTGCACTTGGGTGGAACGGACTTGGATAACCGGCTGCTGCAGCACTGCCTGGACGATTTTAAGAAAAAACACAAGCGTGATTTGTCGGAAAATGCGCGGGGCATGCGGCGCTTGTTATCGGCGTGTGAGCGCGCCAAAAAGACGCTGTCCAGCTCGACGTCGGCTTCCATTGAAGTGGACGCGCTTGCGGATGGCATTGATTACAACACGCAAATCACCCGTGCCAAATTCGAGAGCTTGTGCTCCGACATTTTTCAGCGCGCAATCGACCCGGTGTCGCAGGTTCTTCAGGATGCGAAGCTGTCGAAATCCGCCGTGGATGAAATTGTGCTGGTGGGAGGTTCCACCCGTATTCCGAAGATCCAGCACATGTTGAGCGAATATTTTGGGGGAAAGGAATTAAACAAGTCGGTAAATCCGGATGAAGCGGTTGCGTATGGTGCGGCCATTCAAGCCGCAATTTTAATAGGCGACACCAGCGATACCACGAAAGACATTTTGTTGCTGGACGTCACGCCGCTGTCGTTGTCCATCGAGACGGCGGGCGGTGTGTC
>VGZN01001007.1 GCA_016872635.1 Planctomycetota bacterium
GAGTGCATCGCCTCCAGGCCATTGAATCGCAAGGTCGCAGTTTGTAATCCCGTCTGGCATCGAGAACTCGATCGAAGGGAGTTGGTTGACAGCTGTATCCAAGACAACCGAGTTGCAACCAACCGATTGTTGGATTGAGCTCAGGTATCCAGCCAGAACGGAACCGATTGAGTTCTTCTGCTTACGACTTGTTGAACGCCCTTCAAGCTTCGCAGCTAGTTCCCAGCTGTTCGACAGAGTCAGGTTTCGGCTTCCGACGATCAGCCTGTGAATTGGCTCCGCTCCCGCGTTTTCCGGAGTTAGTTTAGGCTTGTAGCTTAGGAACCATAGCTTTGGGTGAAAGCTACCTTCTGGCAGCGATACCTCCTCGATGAGGCTATCATAAATGGCACAAATGCGGCTTGATTCACGAACCCCGCTTAGCAGAATGCATCCGCGATTGACAAACAGCTTTAGTCGTTCCGCAAATCGAGTGAATGCGAAGAGTTGTTGCGGAATGTTTGGACCGGTTGCATCATCGCTTTCGGCGTCCGCGAAGGCCAACATGACCGAAGTCAACGCTACAAAGTCCACACTGTAACTCGTGCCAATAGCATGGTCCAATCGATAGCCAGCCGGTGGACGAAACATATCGACGACGCTGTTGCGATTCTTATGGTGAAATGCGTTCTTCATCGTCGCTTCAATCCTTCCCAGATATCGCCGATGATCTGCGATGCGATACCGGATCGAAAATCGAGCAAGTACGGAAGATGTTTGGGATCAGTGAAGAATCCAGGGCGCTGCGTAGGCAACTTCCACTCATTCTGAAAACGACCGGGGACCAGCCGGCGTTTGTTGGGGCGTTTATCTTTCTCTCGAACGATGATTAGATCACCGGTCTTTTCGATCAGCTCGTCACTTGATGACAGTTCTCCAATTCTCCGATGAAGTGTAGAGATAAATGACCGATCGCTACCTCTTGCCAGTTTTTGACTCTCGATCCATCGGACGAATTGTTCGATGTCCCATTCAAGCAAAGTTTGGCGACATTGCTGCCACCAAGCAGCAATCGCCTGAGTGAGCTCAACACCGCAACCTTCAAATCCGTTGGCGGTGCGCTTTGTGTCTAACAGACGGTAATAAAGCAGAGTTGCGATCTTAGTAAGCATACTAAAGCGCTGTGCATCATCGATCTCGGCACTTAATGACTCAGGGTGATCCCACTGCCACGGGTAATCGGCAGGATGAAAGGTTTTGTTGCGAAAGAC
>VGZN01001008.1 GCA_016872635.1 Planctomycetota bacterium
GTCGCAAAACCTGGGAGGGTGATCGCCAGCTTATCCTGAAGAGTGATAACGAGCCGCTGAATGAACTGGTTTATGCGACTCGGTTTTTGCAACAATTCCGCCAAAAATCGGGGTAATCTTGGTAGGACCTAAGGTCTGGCCTATTTTTGGGGCATTCCGCAAAAGGCGGTCTATCCCATCGTATGAGCATACTTGTTAACGAACATTCTCGAATTTTGGTTCAAGGCTTCACCGGCACCGAAGGAACCTTTCATGCCGGTCAAATGTTGGAGTACGGAACCCAGGTTGTCGGTGGAGTGACCCCCGGCAAAGGAGGAACCGAACATTTGGGGAAACCGGTCTTCAACGACGTTCGTTCAGCAGTGGAAGCCACGGACGCCAACGTCTCCATCATCTTCGTGCCTCCCGCCTTCGCGGCTGATGCCATCATGGAGGCGGCTGATGCCGGTATTCCGCTGATCGTTTGCATCACCGAGGGGATTCCTACCTCGGATATGGTCAAAGCAGCGGCGATGGTCCGCCGCAGGAACTCGCGGTTGATCGGTCCCAATTGCCCCGGCATCATCACCCCTAAGCAAGCCAAAGTGGGCATTATGCCCGGCTTCGTTTTCAAGCCCGGCAAAATCGGGATTGTTTCCAAATCCGGTACCCTGACCTACGAAGCTGCGGATCAAATTGTCAAAGCGGGCCTGGGGATTTCAACCGCCATCGGTATTGGCGGTGACCCCGTCATTGGAACCTCTACCCGCGAAGCCTTGGAACTGTTCATGAACGATCCTGAAACCGTAGGTGTTGTCATGATCGGAGAAATAGGAGGAGGCATGGAAGCCGAAGCCGCTCGCTGGCTGCGTGATGCCGGGAACCCCAAACCGGTCGTGGGCTTTATTGCCGGACAAACCGCCCCCCCAGGCCGTCGGATGGGTCATGCCGGGGCTATCGTGGGTGGCAAGGACGATACAGCCGAGGCCAAAATGCGTATCATGTCCGAATGCGGCATCCATGTCGTCGCATCACCTGCTAACATTGGCCAAACCATGGCCGGCTTGGTCAAAAATTAAACCTTTGTGGTTGTCTTTCGGGAATCGTCTTTCGGGAGTCGACTTTCAAAAATCGTCTTTCGATGGTCCCCTATGGTCCGGGAGAGGGCTTGATCACAGAACGAGCACCGGCATGAAAGTGCTTCTCCATCAAGGCCTCAAATTCATCGGAATTTAACCAGCCCCATCCGCTGAACAGGAACTCTTCC
>VGZN01001009.1 GCA_016872635.1 Planctomycetota bacterium
AAGGCGATTGCTTATTGGTTCGATCGATTCGCCCTTGCCACATCTGATGAGGGAATCATCACCGGTCTTACCTTTACCGATGTAAATGCGGTCCTTCCAGCCAAATCAATCCTTGCTGGCATCGCAGTTATCTGTTCCTTACTTTTCTTCGCAAATATTTTCCGCCGCTCTTGGGTACTTCCTGCCGCCGGAACTGCCTTACTCGGTCTCTCTTCATTCCTTGTTGCCGGCGTTTATCCGGCACTTATTCAACAGTTCCAAGTTAAGCCAACTGAGTCATCAAAGGAAGCGCCGTTCATCCAACGTAACATCGAAGCGACGCGCGTTGCATATGGGCTAGATAAAGTTGAGATTCGCGATTACCAAGCAACGCTGGCAACGAGCGCTGGACAGCTCGCCGATGATCAGACAACTATCTCAAATATCCGTTTGATGGATCCAAATGTCCTATCCTCAACTTTCCGCCAACTACAACAGATTCGTCCTTACTATGCATTTAATGAGTCGCTCGATATCGATCGTTACAAGGTAGATGGCCAGACTCGCGACATGGTTGTCTCAGTTCGTGAGTTGAATATCGAAGGTAATCCAAATAGAAATTGGATTAACGATCACCTCGTTTACACCCACGGTTTCGGATTTGTTGGCGCTTATGGCAATGCCCAAGATGTAGATGGAAAGCCGGTCTTTTCAAGCGGTGATATTCCTTCTAAGGGCGTGCTCGGCGATTATCAACCGCGTATCTATTTCGGTGAGAACAATCCGGAGTATTCGATTATTGGAGCGCCCAAGGGCGGCGAGCCGGTCGAATTTGATTATCCAGATGATGGATCGCCAAATGGCCAGAAGCTCTACACCTACACAGGTAAGGGCGGAGTCCCAATGGGTTCGCTCTTCTCCAGGTTGCTCTTTGCAATTCATTACCAAGAACAGCGGATCCTTCTAACTGATCTCATCAATGATGAATCGCGCATCATCTTTAATCGCGTTCCTAGAGAGCGGGTAGCGAAAGTCGCTCCGTGGATGAAGATTGATGGCGATCCATATCCAGCCATCGTTGATAATCGAATCGTCTGGATGATAGATGGCTATACAACAAGTTCGGGTTATCCATACTCACGAGTTGTCGATATCTCAGGTGCAACTACTGATGCCTTGAATATCAATAACAACCCACTTACTGCAGTTCCAAATTCCACCATCAACTACATCCGTAACTCAGTTAAGGCAACTGTTGATGC